>JAJYGU010000118.1 GCA_021784975.1 Planctomycetota bacterium | reverse complement strand
TCCTGACCATAGTAAAACGTGACCTCCACCGGCGTTCCGGCGGGCAGGTCGGGAGGTAAATCCCGCACAATGCACTTGCCAATCGCGGTTGCGTCGTTGCCGCTCGCATCGCCACCTTCCACCACGTTGACGGCGACGGTCCGTTGGTTGTTCTGGGCGGTCGAGAACTGAGCCGTATGGGCGACGGGCAAGGGGGTGTTTCGCGGAATCATCACCCGACAACGATTTCTGCCCGTCGCCTTCTCCACCGCCAACACGCCCAGGTTGTGAGAGTTCACATTCCGCACTTGGAACGTCGGACGGGCACCGGCCCCCGAGGCCAACAGCAAGCCGGCGTAAATCGCTGCGCCGTGAGCCACCGATTCATCGACCGATAGCGACCGATCGGGTTTTCGGCCCGATACCTCTTCCAGCATCCGCTGCACCATCGGCATGCGGGTCGAGCCGCCGACCAACAACAGGCGAGTAATATCGTTCCACTGCAATTTCGCTTCTTGCATGAGATTGGCGACGGTGAATCGGGTGCGGTCCAACAGGTCAGCCGTCATCTCCTCGAACTGCTGGCGGCTGATGGGCATTCGTATCACGTCGCCGGCATGTTCAAAGGTGATCGTGGTCTCTTGGCGCGCCGAGAGAGTCCGCTTGGCGTCTTCGGCCTCGCGCAGCAGCCGCTGCAAACCGGCCGGGTTTTGACGCGGGTCGATGGCCCGGTTCTTCTTCATGAACTCCTCGGCCAGGCGATTGACGATCCGTTGGTCCCAGTCAATGCCGCCCAGATACACATCGCCCGCCGTGGCAATGGCATCGTAATGGCTGCCGTCGATCTCCATCAGGGTGACGTCAAACGTGCCGCCCCCCAGATCGTAGACCAGAATCTTCTCTCTTTGCTTTGCTTCTCCCTTGGCAGTCAAGAACCCTTGTTGGACGCCGTAGGCAATGGCGGCCGCGGTCGGCTCGTTGATAATGTCGATCACCTCCAAGCCCGCCAACGAACCGGCGTCCTGGGTGGCTTTGCGACGTGGTTCGTTGAAAAAGGCGGGCACAGTGATGACCACCTTGTGAAAATCGCCCAGTTTCATCGCGGCGTCTGCGCGGAGCTTGTCGAGGATGAACGACTGGATGACCTCGGGCGGCAGGTGCTCGCCATGAATGACCTTCTCGTAGACCTGGCAGCCCATGTCGCGTTTGACGAACTGGGCGATTTCCTCCGGAGCGGCAACGGCCGCCTTCACGGCCTCCTTCCCGACCACGGCCGACGATCCATCGAAGAATACGACGCTCGGCGTGAGCAGATCGCCTTCCGAGTTGGGAATGGTCCACGGCCGACCCGACGAATCGAGATGCGCGATGGCCGAAAACGTGGTGCCGAGGTCGATGCCAACTGCTGGATCATTCATTGAGATATATCCCAAATCTTGATGGTCCCTTCGCGCGACCCGCTTGCGAGCCGCCGTGCGTCTGGGCTGAATGCTATGCTGGTAGGGCAACCTACACGGAGATCGCAGATTTCTCGGCCCGTCCCAGCATCCCGTAACCTGATACTGCCATCCAGTTCGCCGTAGGCGATCCGTCGCCCGTCGGGAATAAATCTTACTCCCACCGAGGAAAGAAGCCCCAATCTTTGAAGCAGAAGCCAATCCACGCCAACGGCACTACTAGCGGAATTCGCGGTCCAAGCCGTGACCCTTTGAATTTCGTAGCCGGTGGCGGCGTCCCAAACCCTGATGGTACGGTCCAAGGAACCGGTTACGATTCGCTTCCCGTCGGGAGTGAATTCCGCGCAAATGACGAAGCCCGGCTGTCCGTTCAGAATTGCGATTTCTTGGCCTGTTGAGGTGTCCCAGATTCTGATTGTGTTATCGGCCGAGCAACTGGCAATCCGCCGCCAATCGGGGCTAAAGGCAACGCCTCGCCCGAAACCTGCAGGCCACTTCGGGGCCCCGCTCTCCAACTCAGAAGATGTGTCCCACACCCTGATAGTGTTATTATCCGAAGCGGCAATCCATCGCCCGCTGGGGCTGAAGGGGCTTGTTGGCAAGGCGAGCGCCTCTCGCGAGCCAGTCTGTGCGCGCTCACTGAGCTTTATCATCTGTTTGCCGGTTGCCGTATCCCAAATCTTGACAGTCCGGTTATCGTGGATGGTCACAATTCGGTGGCCGTCGCGGCTGAACGACGCCATGCATTTGCCCGAATTCGCCTCCCACCTGATTTTCCGCACTTCTTTGCCCGTCGCGGCATCCCAGATTCTGATCGTATTATCCGTCGCGCAACTGGCGATGCGGCGTCCATCCGCGCTGTAGACCAAGCTGTAAACCTGGCCCGTATGCCCTGTCAGAGTCCGGACCTTTCGGTGATCCGGGGACTTCCATATCTCGATGCAGTTTTCGCGCGAGCCAACGGACGGCTCCTGCTGCCGCCAACTCGCATTGGAGCCTGGCTGCAGAAGAGGGTCTCCCGACAAATCCCAAATTCTGATCGTCTTGTCCTCTGAGCTACTGGCAATCCGTTGCCCGTCGGGGCTGAAAGCAACGGTGTAGACTGCACCTGAGTGCCCGTTAAACCTCCGCATCTCCCGGCCGGTCGACGAATCCCAAATAGCGACAGAATTGCCGGTCGAGGGGCCAACAATCCATTTGCCATCCGGACTGAACGTTACGCCAGCGGCTCCTCCTGAGGCGATCCATATTTCTCGTCCCGTCGGAAGACTCCGTATTATGATGCCTGCGCCACGTCCATACCCCTCCTCCCTAAAGCTGACAGCGATTCGCTTTCCGTCTGGGCTAAAGGCCACGCTACTACCAAAGGAGGGTCGAATCGCACCGAAGCTCAGGGGCGCCCCGACTTGCTGGCCGGTCGAGGAGTCCCAAAGCCTAACGGACCGGTCCGACCGCCCTGCGCTACAGGTCGCGATCCACCGCCCGTCCGGGCTGAACGTGACGC
>JAJYGU010000444.1 GCA_021784975.1 Planctomycetota bacterium | reverse complement strand
GCCCAATGGCTCATCGCCCACAGGTACACCCGGCCCGACAAGCTGGCCATCCAGGGCGGCAGCAACGGCGGACTGCTGGTCGGGGCGGTGATGACCCAGCGGCCGGACCTGTTTGGGGCCTGCCTGCCGGCGGTGGGCGTGATGGACATGCTCCGCTTCAACAAGTTCACTGAAGGCCGGCAGTGGGTGGATGACTACGGCTCGCCCCAGAACCCAGTCGAGTTCCAGGCCCTGCTGGCCTATTCGCCCTACCACAACATCAAGCCGGGCACGCGCTATCCGGCCACGCTGGTGACCACCGCCGACACCGACGACCGGGTGGTGCCCGGTCACAGCTTCAAGTTCATCGCCGCCCTGCAGCGGGCCCAAGCCGGCCCGGCCCCGGTGCTGATTCGTGTCTCCAGCCGTGCCGGCCACGGCGGCGGCAAGCCGGTCGGCAAACGGATCGACGAGATTGCCGACGAGTGGACGTTCTTGGTGAAGAATCTGAACATGAAACTGCCGTAGATCGCCGCGGTGGCGCCCCCGGAAAGGGCGCGTGCCATTCGGGCGATTCCCACCCCCAAAGCCCACCCCGTTAGAAGAAAGCGAAGGAAGGTGATGATCTCATTGACGAAATGCTCGGCAATATTGAGCGTAAGCCTGTGCCTGTGCGTCTCGGCTCTTGTGGCCCGGCCCGAAGAACCGCGGGTCCCGGAAGATGTCTACCGCGGCGCGATGGCGGCCTATCCCGGTCCCTGGGCGTTCAGCATCCCCAAGGAAGTAATTATCCTGGTAAGCGATGCGGAAATGGAGACCCTGGCCGCCGACCCCGACAAAGCGATCAATCTGACCCTCGTGCCCGCCCAAGAGCACATGGCCAGCCTCCGCCAGGTGTGTCAACAGGCGAAGCAGCGCGGGGCGCGAACGCTGATCGTGGCCTTCGACCAGTTCTTCGAGCAATATCGGCCCGGCCAGGACCACGCCCGGCGGCTGATGCCCGACATGGATGCCTACATCCAAAAGATTGCCCGCATCGGCAAGTTTGCCGAGCAGTACGGCCTGCGGCTGGAGCTGAGCCTGATCACGCCTTTGGAGATCGGCCGGGCGTATCGGCAGGCCACCGGCGAGTCGGGCGTGTGGATGCAATACCGCAAAGGGCTTCGCGACCCGGTGGGCGGGGCGTACAGCGTGCAGTTGTGGCGGCACGCCCGCTGGGTCAACAACAAGGGCCCGTTCGACCTGGAAGACGCCGGGGTGCGGGTGTTTGCCTTCCGTGAACGGCGGCTGCACGGCACGCCGTATTATGTCGTCCCGGAAGAGTCGATCACCGACATCACCCCAACGTCCCAGGTCGAGGTGATGAACGGCATTCATGCGGACGGTTTTCCGGCAGTGCGGATTCGCGTCCACGGCGCCGGCAAGACAACGGCTGGCGGGCTGAACCGCGTGTTGGTGGTGCAAAGCTATCGCACGCCCGAGATGGATTACTTTTCCGACAAGGCGTTGCCCTATCTGAAAGGGCTCATCGATCGCTACGTGGCCGCCGGAGTGAAGCTCAACGGACTCTATTCCGACGAGCCGCACCTGATGGCCGACTGGAGTTATGACCGGCATCACGAGCACGGGCAGTTCGCCATGCGCTATGTGAGCCCGGCGTTGGCGGAGAAGTTCGCGGCCCGATTCGGAGAGAAGTATCGCGATTTTGCCAAATACCTGATCTATTTCACCTACGGCCAAGAGGACTTCGCCATCGACCTTACCGCCACCCAGGGCATCATGCACGTCTTCGGCCCCTCTCCGCGAGACATCCGCCGCACCGCCCTGTTCCGGGCCCATTACTACCGCTTCCTGCAAGACGGCCTGACCGACCTGCTCGTAGCGGCCAAGCATTACGCCGAACAGCGGATGGGCCGCCGGCTGGAAGCCCGCGGTCACGCCACCTGGGCCGAAAGCCCCACCTGCGATCGCTGGATCCATTTCGCCGGCGAGAACGCCGAGAACAGCAAGTATGAGTATACGTCCGACTTCCTCTGGTCGAACACGATCCAACAGCATGCGGTGGCCTGCTCCGACTATTTTCGCTGGGGCGATTTCTTGACCGGCAACGGCAACGACCATTGCGAAGGCGGCTTCCTCGACCGCAACTATACCGGGATGACGCTGGCCTGCTCCACCGGCATCCTCAACGAAGTGCCGTACTCCTACGCGGGGCATTGGGGGATGCCCAACGCGGTCTCGTACCGCCGCAGCGCGGTGGCGGCCGCCTTTGGCGTGGCCGCCTCCCACGAAGGCGAGGTGCAGGGCATGCAGCACCGCGACGTTAGCGTGCTGATGCTCTATCCCTTCGACCTGACGGCGGTGGAAGAAAAGTTCGGCAGTTGGATGACGCAATACGCCTATGCCAACTACGTCACCCAAGGCAAGCTCTTGGAACGCGGCACGGTGGCGGGCGGGGCGATCGAAATGGCCGGCCGCCGCTTCACCACCCTGGCCGCCACCTTCGAGCCTTTTCCTTCCAAGCGGCTGCTGGAGATGATGCGGCAACTGGCCGAACAGGGCGGGCAGGTGATTTGGTCGGGTCCGCCGCCGGTGTTGACCGAGGACGGCGGCGATGCGCTCGGCCCGTGGTCGGAGCTGTTTGGCGTCCGCTACCAGCCGGGTCCCAACGAAGGGCTGCCGGCGGCCGGACATCGGATCCTTTTCTCGAACGTGCTGAAAGGCGTGCCGCCGCAGATCATCCTCACGCACGAATTGGTGGACCGCATCTATCCGGTCAGCACTGATAGCGGAACCGTGCCGGTGGCAAACGTCGAGAACCGCGTGGTCGGCACGCATCGGACCTTCCCCCAAGGCGGCAGCGCTACCTTCCTCGGCTTCCGGCCGCGCGACAATCAGTCGTGCAGCCTCGGCTATGACACCCGCACTTGGTTCGCAGTTCTCGATGCCTTGGGGGCCTAAGATC
>JAJYGU010000354.1:13833-14217 GCA_021784975.1 Planctomycetota bacterium | reverse complement strand
TGCGTAGTCGATATGAGTAAATGGGGTTGGCTATTGATTTTGATGATTGGTGCCCTGCTGGATGCCCTCGTCTGTTGCGTCTTGTCATCACCGCCATTATGGGCTTGGTGTCTGAATGGCCTGGACACGCGGGAATGGACACACTGGACCTGGACAGGCGTGGTCGTGGCACTTGTTGCGGCACTGGTAGTGATTCGGCTGTGGCCAGAGAAGAAATGGCGAAACCTGCAAACGAGCCGGCCGCCCTCACCCCCTGCCCCGCTCCCAAAGGTAGAGGGGAATGATGTATGACCAAGCCAAGGCCATCGTTCAACGCGATTGACTGGCTGCTGGTGGCGGCCATAGTGGGCCTGTCGGCATTCTTGCTGGCGGAGGCTTCTGGGC
>JAJYGU010000354.1:0-13823 GCA_021784975.1 Planctomycetota bacterium | reverse complement strand
CTTCTGGGCCAGTAATGGAATGGTGGCGGAACCGGCCTCGCGCAGGCGTGCAGGTATGCCAGCGGTACATGGTCAAGGTCGGCAAAGACGCCGAGGAAACGGGAATCAACTATCTGCTCTACCTGCCACGGAGCTATGGCGCGCAGGGTAACGAGGGGGACAGTCCCATGTTCGTCCGACCCGGCTTCACCGGGTGCCCGAAATCGGGACAGTCCCCGGCGTCGGCGCCCGCCGCAAAAATCGGGACCGTCCCCAGGCAATGGCCGTTGGTGGTCTTTCTTCACGGCTCAGGAGAGCGGGGGCAAGATTTGGAGCGGGTGCGGCGGACGGGATTGCCGAGCGAAATCGAGAAAGGGAACTATGCCGATCAGTTTATCCTGGCCTCACCCCAATGCCCGGAAGACTCAGGCTGGAGACCGAACCTTGTGATCCTTTTGATCGAACACGTCTGCGAGAACTTTGCCGTAGATCGGGACCGGATCTATTTGAGCGGCTACAGCATGGGGGCGGCCGGCACCTGGGAGACGGCCTGTCAGTACCCCGATCGTTTCGCGGCCATTGCGCCCTTGGCCGGCGGCGGCGATGTGCACCAGGCCGAGCGGCTGAAGGACGTGCCGATCTGGGCGTTTCAGGGGGCGAAGGACGACAAATCGCGTCTGAGCGCGAGCCAGGCAATGGTCGATGCAGTCAAGAAGTGCGGCGGGCACGTGGAATTCACGGTGTATCCCGAAGAGGGTCACGGAATCTGCGAAACAACGTATCAGAACCCAAAACTCTATGAGTGGCTGCTGGCGCAGCGACGGCACAAACCATGATTGCCTTGGTCTTTGCGAGCATTCTGATCTCTGCGGAGACGCGCGCCCCAGTGGTGTCCCGAGAATTCGCGGCAGCGTTTGAGGCCCACGAATATCCGGTTGGTAAAGCTCACATCACTTACCGCTTGTTTGTGCCCCGCAATCTCAAGCCGAGAGAGCGGTGCCCCTTGCTGCTGTGGTTGCACGGCAAAGACGAGGGCGGGCTGGATAACCACTTTAATCTCAGGTACCTGCCGCTGGTATTGAAGGACATCCAACACCTGGAAAAGTATCGCTTCTTCATCCTCGTTCCGCAGTGTCCGTCGCCGGACATTGTTTGGACCAGCGATTGGGCCGGAACCGATATGCTCACCGTGACCCATGACCTTCTTGAGAAGACCATGCGAGAACAACCCGTGGACCCGGATCGGGTGTACCTATTCGGCGTATGCAGCGGCGGTATAGGCTGTTGGGAAATGGCGGCCAATTACCCCGATGTGTTTGCGGCTGCGGTACCAACCACGCCTCAAGGCGGTGACGAATCGCAAGCTGCCAGACTGGTGAACATTCCGATCTGGGCATTCGAGAGCGATAAGCCAGAGCAGACCCAAGAGATGGTGGAAGCCGTCAAAGCAGCGGGCGGCAACATTCACTTGACCATTCCATTCCGATTCAAACAGCACGACTCCTGGCACCTCGCGTTGGAGCAGTGCGACGTGATGACCTGGATGTTGGAACAACGCCGGGGGCAGTGGATATGCTGGAGGCCGCCCGGTTTCAAACCCTGGCGCTGGTGGCATATCTTGGGGGTGCCGTTGGGATTTGCGGCAATTGTGTGTTTGGGATGGTATTCTGAACGGCGGCGTAGGAACTCTTCTCGCTTGAAAGGAACGCTCTTATGAAAACGTCGAAAGGCTTCACGGTCATCGAGTTGCTGATCGTGATTGCGATCATCGCGGTGATCGCCTCGCTGTTGATCCCGGCCGTCCAAGCTGCGCGGGAGGCGGCCCGGCGCTCCCAGTGTGTCAATAACCTCAAACAACTGGCCTTAGGTTGTTTGAACCATGAGTCGGCCCTCAAAGTGCTGCCGACCGCCGGCTGGGGACCGATTGGCATGGGCCACCCCGACGCCGGCACCGGCATCACGCAGCCGGGTGGCTGGCTATACAACATCATGCCCTACATTGAAGAGTCAGCGTTGTACAAGAGCCAGGGTGGCTTAACGGGCACGCCGTTACAGTCCGCGGCGATCGCCACCGCCATGACGCCCCTGAAGGTCATGTACTGCCCGAGCCGGCGTCCGGTGCAGACGTATCCCCAATTGACGTGGTTGCCAAACATCAAGGCGGACACGATGACACTGGTCAACTCGGTCCTGGGCACTGCCCAGGCGGTCCTGGTCTACGACGCCAGCGCGACCTCGAAGTCGGCCAGTCTAGCAAGCGGTTTGACCAGCGTGGCCCGTTCAGACTACGCGGGCAACGGTTATCACTACGACCAGTACCCGATGTCCACCGATCCGTTCAAGACATTTATCCGGACGTTCACCGGGCTTGGCCCTAGCAACTCCGGCGAATACCAAGCCGCTCAGTACCTCAGTAATACTACGACCGCCGAGCAACTGAAGAAGCAGCTTGTGGACCCCGCAGTAGACCCCGAATACACCTTGGGGCACCGTAGCGGCATCTTCGCCTACTTGCAGACGATCAGCGTAGACCAGATCACTGACGGCGCGAGCAACACCTACCTGTGCGGCGAGAAGTACATCAACGTGGAGCACTATGCCGACGGCCAAGACCCCGGCGACGATTGGTGCGGGTATACGGGCTACGACTGGGAGATGGTCCGTTTCACCGATCCGAGCATAGGCCCGCCATGTCAGGATAGCACCGGGATACTCAATGGAAAGCTGTTCGGCAGCGCTCATCCGACAGTCTGCAACATGGCCTTCTGCGACGGCTCGGTGCACTCGATTAGCTACGGGATTTCGGCCGCCGTCCACGATCAACTGGGCAATAGGAATGACGGGGCTGCGATTGATATGTCGCTGGTGAACCCGTGACTTATCGGATGCAACATCTTTGGACCTTGCGTGTGAACGGTTGTCACTCGTCGAACAGCCGAGTGATCTCGTCGCGAGAAAAGACCGGCAGCGGACGCTCCGTGCCATCCGCCGAGCGCAGCACACAGCCGCGTTGG
The DNA here is from genome assembly GCA_021784975.1 of Planctomycetota bacterium. Taxonomy (GTDB): domain Bacteria; phylum Planctomycetota; class Planctomycetia; order Pirellulales; family Thermoguttaceae; genus JAJYGU01. Next base: position 10,830 of record JAJYGU010000354.1, on the reverse strand, counting down.
GCGGCCGCCACTTCGCCGATGGCGGCCGCGGCGATCCCTTCTGTCCTGAGCCGTTGAAGGATCGCTTCTTCCCGCTCCTTTTCGGCCACGATCAGCAGGCTGCCGGAAGCAATCAGGCCCAGCGGGTCGAGCCCAAGATGCCGGCAGATCGTGTCACACTGGCTTAGCAGCGGCAGCCGCGTTTGGTCGATCACCAATCCAACGCCGGCCGCCTGGGCCAACTCCCACAAGCCGGTGGCCACTCCGCCTTCGGTCGGATCGTGCATGGCCCGGACGCCGCCGGCCTGGATGGCCAGCCGGGCATCCCGGACCACGCTAATCCCCGGCCGGTGGAGTAGATCGGCACACCGCTGCACCTCGGCGTCCGGGAGTAGGCCGCGGAGCTGCTCCGGCTTTTCTCGGGCAATCAGCGCCGTCCCCTCGATGGCGATCTCTTTGGTAAGGATTACGCTATCGCCAACTTGCACTCTGGCCGGCAGAAGGCAATCCCCCGAAGCCACTTCTCCGAGCATCTGGCCCGACACGATCGGCCGCGGCAGACCGTGGACCACTTCCGTGTGGCCTCCACACCAGGCGACCCCCACCTGCCGACACGCATGGCTAATCTGTCCGAAGATGGCCTCGGTCATCTCGGCCGTAGCACCGCGGCCGGGCAAAAGCACGGTGGCCAGATACCAGCGTGGCCTGGCGCCGCAACAGGCAATATCATTGGCGTTGATGTGCACGGCATACCAGCCGATTTGGTCGGTGGCGTAGGTCACCGGGTCGGACTTGGCCACCAGGTAGCGGTCGCCCAGATCCAGGATGGCGGCGTCGCGACCAATGCCCGGCCCGACCACCACCTGAGGGTCGGGATCTATGTAGCGATCCAGCAACTTTTCAAGCACCTTGGCGGGAAGCTTTCCGCTCGGTAGTAACTCCACAGGATTGTCCGCAGTCAGGTTGAGAATAATGGTCGGCAATTTGCCGCCATCCTACCGCCCTGGGGCAAGGCTGTCACTAAGCGGCCGTCCAAAAACAAGTTGGGGACTGTCCCAATTTTCGTCCGACGAAAATGGGACTGTCCCCTTGGCGAAAGTGGAAGTTGTTGCTGGACGGCCGCTAAGGCCCCGGCCCGATCGGCGGGCCGCTGCGCGCTGGGGAGGCCGCCCCACGACTAGGGGATTGTCTTATCGGCACTGGGTGAAATGATGAAGTTAGAAGGTTCGCCGATCAGGGATGCCGACGACCATTCACTCGGACGAATGATCGCGGGATCTCTGTGGTAGCGAACCTTCGACTTTTCTTGACCGAATATGAAAGAGCGCGATCCAGATACCTTCGTAACTTATCTCAAAGAAATCGGTTCGACCCCGTTGCTCACCCGCGAAGAAGAAATCCTCTTCGCGGGGCGAATTGCCCAAAGCCTGAAGCAGTATCGCCACAACATTCTGTCGACCGCCTACCTCCTGCGGGCTGCGGTCAACCTGTTGGAAAACGTGCGGACCGGGAAGGCCCTTCCGCACTATATCATCGACATGTCGCCGGTCGGCGAAGTGGAAAAGCAACGTTTGCAGCGCTCGCTGGCGCGCAAGCTGCCGCGGGCAGCCAAGTTGCTCGAGCAGAGCAGCCAAGAGTTCGCGGCGGCGGTCGATCGCAAGACGATGACCGTCGGTGCGGGTCAGGCCGCCCGCCAAGCAGAGGCTCACCGCCTGGAGGCCACCCGGCTGGTCGAGCAATGGCCGCCCAAGCTGATATTGCTTCAACCGGTGCTTCGAGAACTGCAAGACCTCGCCCGGCAGATGGAAACTCTGCGCGTTCAACTTGACCACCCCGGCAGGGCTCGTCGCCAGAACGGACAGGATCTGCGCGGGCAGTTCTGGCGGTTGATGCAACGGGCGGAAGAAGACCCGGTCACCCTTCGCCGGCGGCTGGCGGAGATAGCCGCCAGCCGGCAAGATTACGAGGCCGCCCGAAAGTCCCTGTCGGTGGCCAATCTTCGCCTGGTGGTCTCGGTTGCCAGGAGATACCGCAACTGCGGCATGAGCGTGCTGGACCTGATCCAGGAGGGAAACTTGGGGCTACTGCGGGCAGTGGACAAGTTCGAGCCCGCCCGCGGTTGCCGCTTCAGCACTTATGCCACCTGGTGGATCCGGCAGGCCATTAGCCGGGCGGTCAGCCAGCAGAGCCGCACCATCCGCGTCCCCGATCATGTGGTGGCCCGATTTGGCCAGGTACGCAGCGCCAACGAGCGGCTGATCCAGGCGGGCCGCCATGCCCCCAGCTTGTCGGAAACCGCCGACGCGGTCGGCTGGACCATCGAAGAAACTGCCAAGGCCTTGCGGTCGCAGCGGCAGCCGATGTCGTTGGATGAGCCCATCGCCGACCAGAAAGAAAGCTCTTTGGCGGAGCGACTTCCCGACCACCGCGAGGCTCGCCCGACGACCGAAGTCGACAAGAACCTGTTGAAGGCCCAGGTGCGCAAAGTCCTCGAAGAACTGAGTTGGCGGGACCGGGAGATCATCAAGCTGCACTACGGCTTGGGCGACGGCTACGCCTACACCCTGGATGAAATCGGCAAGACCTTCGCGATCAGCCGCGAGCGGGTGCGGCAGATCGAAGTCCGCGCCCTTCGGGTCCTACAGCGTCCGAGCAGCGCCGCCCAACTGGTCGACTTCGTGTAGAGGCGTCCTTTTGCGGGTTCAACGTCCCGCCAGGCGTGCCTTCCCGGTCGCCTCGGCCGCCAAGCTGGCGCACACCAGTTCGCGGTCGTTCCGGGCAAAGACGTGGCGATAAGCGTAGGCGGGGTGTGACCAGCAGACACCGCCACGCTGGCCGAGCTGCTCGGTGGTCGGTTCGATCAGTTTCGCCCGGCTGAGCGGGTGGAATCCTTTCGGCGACAGGGTGGCGATGATCAGTTCGCCTCGCTCGTTGAACATCCAGACCCGATCGTGGTTGCGGACCATGTGGATCGCCGCCCAGCGCGCCTTAGGTACGGCCGAAAGGTCTTCCCACACGCGGTTCCCGTGGGCGGCATCGAGGCAGCGCAGTTGGCCGTAACTGTCGACGCCGTAGATGTAATTGCCGTCCAGGAAGGGTGTGCAGATCATCGCGTGCAGGGCGTCGGTGTGCCGCTCGTTGGCCCCGCGCCGTCGCCAAAGTTCCGCGACGCTCGGCTTGTCCTGCCGCAGCCTCAGCATCAGCGAACCGTCGTAGAATGCGGTCACGAACAGCCGGTCGCCCTGGACCACCGGGGTGGGGACGTTGATCACCATTTTCTGCTTGAAGGGGTGCTGCCAATAGACCTTGCCGGTGGCCGGATCCAGACCGACCACGTGCGTACCGGTCCAGCAGACCAACACCCGCCGGCCGGCCTGCCGGATCGCGATGGGTGCGGAATACGAGGCCGGGTCGCTGAGCGCCCGCCACCTTTCCACGCCGGTCTTCTTGTCCAGCCCCACCAGGCAGGCCCCGTTGGCGGCGCCGATCTGGACCAGCACCAGGTCGCCATCGACCAATGGCGCCGCCGCCACGCCCCAGGTCGGCACGTAAAGCTGATAGTCTATCCCCGGCAACTTTTTCCAGAGTACTCGGCCGCTGGATGCATCCAGACAGTGCAGGTGTCCCATGGTGCCCAGGGCATAGACGCGATGGTCATCGATCGAGACCGACGCCCGCGGCCCGGCCGTGTAGCTAATCTCCCGATAGTGGCATTCGTAGCTCAACGTCCAAAGTGAATGGCCGGTCTGCCAGTCGAAACAATGAACCCGCTCGACTTCGCGCGGTTCGGTCTGCCGATCGGTGACATACACCCGTCCTTCGGCAACCGTCGGACCGCTGTATCCGGGTCCAAGCGGGGCTTTCCACCGCAGGGGAATCTGCCGGGAGGAGAACGCGGAGATGATTCCCGTCTCTCTCCAGACATCATCGCGGGTCGGGCCGCGCCACTGCGGCCAATCGTCGGCCCGCAGACAATGGTCGCCCATAGCCCAATGCGGAAGGAGACTGACGACGCAACCTAAAACGATAATCCTCGCTGTACACATAGGTGCCTTACCTCTCACTTCCATATAATCGCGTATCGCCCTGCCCCGGGCTTTCCGACGGTAAGCATCAGCCGCCTGTTTTCCATCCGCCATGCGACCGGGCCAAGGTCTTGGCCGGAGCCGGCCGCCAGGGCATGAACCTGGATGGCCGCGGTGTCGGCTGCCGGCGCTAGCCCTTTCACGTCCACCGCCACGCGGAACGGCTTGTCGCGTGGATAGGGGAACAGCACCAGGCGGTTGGACTGGCGGTTGATCTTCACCGCCCCGTCGGTGGCCAAGCGGCCAAAGTCGATCCAGGTGCCCGGCGGATTGAGTCGAGCGGTGAAGTCGAGGCCCGGTTGCCGGGGCTTGACGCGCGGGTCATAGCGAACTCTCTCGGCGGTGATGCCGGTGACCTTCCCACCGTGCTCCTGGACGTTCAAGCGGGCCAGCAGGATCCGGTTACCGTCCTTTTCCACGCCGGTCAGCATCACCCGGCGGTCCTGGTAAAGCCCGATGGTCAGGTCGTAGCTCTTCGTCTTGGCGGGCACGCGAAACTGGTAGGGGCCGTCGATGATCGTCTCGCCCGGCCGCCACTTGCTGGTCGGCTTGGGCAGACCGTGGTCTTGCTGGAACTCGATGTGGTTTGGATTGGGATCGTCTTTCGGCACCGCATGTACGAAGCAAGTGTAGTCGGACTTGAGCCTATCGTTGACAATCCACTCGTAGGTGACTTCCGCCCGATCCCCGCCGAGGTACTTGAAATGGAGCAGCCGCGGCTCGATCTTCTTGGGCGGATGCCGATAGGGCATGGGGAACCAGGTCCGGGCGTCGGCGAAGACGTATTCCGGACACTCCGCATAGTCGGCCCAGCGGCCGCCGCGGAGGGTGGTGGAAACCTCGGTGTCCGGCCCAAGGGCCAAGAATCCCCATTGCGGCAGCGTGCGGCCTTCCACCTGCCACGGCTGGCCGCGCCAATTGACCCAGAGCGTCAGGCCGTTGTCGTAGCGGACCCGCTGCCGCGACGTGTCGCCCACCGCCAGCGCGATGCCGGCATCCACCAGGCGCCCTTCCACCTCGTAGCGAATCTCGACGGGCCTGGCGGTGGCGTAGAGTCGTTGCACCGGGTGCATGAGGTGATGTTCGCGGATCACCCACGGGCGATTGGCGACCTGGTCGGCCCCGACGAAGCCCGCGTGGCCGTAGGCCAGTTCCTGCGCCCGGTATTTGTCGATCTGCTCCATGGTTCCGGAGTCGCGGCCCCACCGGTGCTGGTAGCCGTTGCGGAACCAACGCTCGTAGTAGCCCATGCCGTGGTTGACCATCTGCGGGTGGATCTTCAGCAGGTCGAAGTCCAGCAGGGCGGCATGGTCCTCGCCGCCGTCGACCTGGCCCTCGACGCCGTCGCATCGCCCAGCCCAATAGAACTGCCAGTGTCCTTCGCCAAACAGCGGACCGCCGTGGGTATCGCGCATGAACTGGAACAGCTCGGTGTCATACTTCATCTTGGCCTGCTCCATGGCGGCCATGGGCTGGCCGGCCTCGTGGTCCAACTCGTGCCAGGGCGGCACGCAGGTGTGCACGTCCAGGTAGGCGGCGGTGGTGGCATAACGGCGATGAGCCTCGGGCGAGTTCCGCCGGGCAAAGCCCAACGCCCGGTTGCACTTTAGTCCGAAGCTCTGCACCCCCGTCCCGGCGTTGTACCAGGCCTTGGCCGGCGATCCGTCGCTCATCAAGACCCGGGCGGTGGGATCATAGGAAGGCGCATCGGGGTAAAGGTCAATGTAGTTCTCGTGCAGCGACCAGAGGTAGCCGCAGGCGTTGGCTGCCTTGCCGTAGGCGATCATGCCGGCGTCGCCGCCGAATTGCGGGTTGGCGGGCATGTGGTCGGGCAGCTTCACATCGTAGCCGTACCGCTGCCAGACATGCTGAATGATCGCCAGGTGGTCAACGCCTTCGTCCTTCAGGGCCAACAGATTCTCCGCGTCGCCCTGATAGGTCCCCTTGTAGTGTCCCCAGGTATCAAGCATGATTCGCGGCCCCAAGACGCTCAGGTACGGCGATCTTGGCGACGGAGTGTTCGGCAGCACTTCATCAAAGTCCCGCGAAACCGTGAAGTAGCCCCGTTCGCTCATCGGGTTGCGGGTGCCGTCGGTCTTGGCTTCGTAGGCGGCGTCGCCCTGCGGGCAGGAGGACGAATGCGATTGGGTCCAATCGAGATACCGGCAGGCAAAGGCGTTTTCAACGGGAAGATAGACAACTCGGCCCAGCAGATAGGGCACGATGACGTTTCGCCGCAAGGCGACGCCGCCGACCTCGCCCAGCGAGAACCGGCTAATCACCGGCTCATCGCAGCGGGCGGCCACTTCAATCGCCTTGCCGACGAGCCGAAAGGTCCAGGCGATTGGCAAGCGGCCGCCTTCGACAGAATACTCCCAAACCACCTGGAGCACGTTCTGGTTGAGGGCAGCGTGGACCAGCCGTCCGCCGCGCAAGGCAATCTCTTTGGTCTTGCCGTTCGATTTCACGACGGCCGTGGCCCAGCCGCCCGCCGCCGGCTGAAAGCTTGGACCGTCATCGAGTTGGACGGTGAAGTCGTCCAGAGTGCCCGAAGTGGGCTGGTAACGGTACACCACCCGGCCGTCGTCACCCTGATAGACAAAGCGATAGGCGCCGTGGGCCGCCTCGAACCTGGTGGTGCAGGGCAGCAGGTTCCCAGGAGTGACGCCGCGATCGGAACGATTGACGAGCCTGGCAAGACCGACCTTTTCCCTGGCCCGATAGGCGGCCGTGTCCACGAGCCGTTTTACAAGGCTGGCGCGGTCGTAAGCCCCGCCGGCCAGGGTGATCTTGGCGTCGCCGAAATGCGAGTGATCAAAGTTGGTGTCATTCCTGGGACCCGGCTCGACCTGGAGCCGCACCACCACCTTTTGGCCGGCGTACGGCGAGAGGTCGAACGAGTAGTCGCGCCACTTGTCTTGCGCATAATGTTGTCGCATCAGTTTTTTTTGGCGGCCATCGACCATCAGATAGCAGGAAAAGGTCACGCCGTCGCTCTTGCCGACCGCTTCCGTGGCAATGGCAATCCCGAACTTCAGCGCGATCACGGCCGACTTGGGCAATGCCAAGGGATAATCGACCCAGGCCTTGCCCGGCGGAACCCGCCAGGGCGAGTGCATGAAGATCGAGCGGCGGCCCATGCTATAGCCGTCGTCCAGGTAGACGACGCCGGAGACTTCCTCCGTGCCCTGCCAGCCCACCGGCATGAGGACCGGCGGTTGGCCATAGGATTGCCGGCCGACCCGAGCGATGGCGATATCGGCCAGGTAGGTGTCGCCGGGCGGCAAGGTCACATAAGACTCGGCGGCCGCCGCCGTGACGGCTCCCGCCGCCACACAGAAGGCGAAGGTCAAACGTAGGGCTGTCATGGTTGCACCTATCGCATCAGGAGGGATTGTAGGTCAAGCGTTTCTTTGCAGCGTTTCTTTGGAGTGGTTGAGCGGGCCGGCCACCGCTTTACGGACCCGAATCTGGGGGTTAGAATGGGCAAGAGAGATTTTGGAGAGGTGGCTGAGTGGTCGAAAGCGCCGGTTTGCTAAGGCTAGCCGGCCAGCGCCCGCAAGCCCCAAAATACGCGGAAAACGCCACAAGTACAAGGGTTCTCCGCATTTCTTGGCACGATGCCAAAACGGCTCAAAACGACCGAAAACTGGCCCTTGCGGTAGTAAATACTACCCTTTTCACCAACCGTCTTTCAGCACAGCCAGCGCGGGTACGCTCAGGCCGGTAGCAGCACGTTAAAGGGGCCTACGACGTGCCGTAACGTCGCCGCACGAGCCCGACGGTAAGATTCCCCGCGGGCACTTCCGGCACCGTATAGGCGCACGGAGTGGCTCGTAACACTTGAGGCGGACGAGACGGTACGTAACGGCTTACCGTCCAGCGCGTTAGGTATAATAATCGGCGGAGGTCGGAGTAGGTTACTAGGGCATAGGGTAATGACGAGACGTAAGCACCGGCTGAATAGCTTTGTTCGGGAACAGCAGATTGCCGCCCGTCAGCGGCGGGAGCAGGTGGAGAAGCTATGGCTGGAAGGCGTCTTCAGCCAACGCCGCATCGCGACGGAGTTGGGCGCATCGGTGAAAACGGTCGAGAAGGACCTGAAGCATATTCACGATACCTGGGCGCGGGAAGACATCCGCAAGAGCTCGGTACGCCGGGCCCAATTCGTTCGCCGCATGGAGATGGCGGGGCGTCTGGCGTTAGAGTCGTTCGAGGTCAGCAAGCAGCAGGCCGAAGAGACAACGACGCAGTCCATTCCGCGACGCTGCCGGGACTGCAAAGGGGCGGAGAAGGTGAACGGCTCGCGTACCAAGTGCCCAGCGTGTTCGGGCAAAGGCACCGTGACCGTGGAGGTCGTGACGAAGCGGGTCAAGGGGCAGGCCGGCGATCCCAGTTTCCTGAAAGTCTACAAGGACTGTATGACGGAGATAGCGCGGGTCAAGGGTCTCTACCCGAAGGAGAAACCTGGCGGCCCCGCGCTCTTCGGCAACGGTGCTAAGGTAGCGATCGTCGGAGGCGTTGACTACAGCAAGGTATCGCCAGAGTCGGTGCTCCAAGCTCGGCAGGCGTTACTGGAAGTGGCCGAGTCGGCCAAGGCTAATGCACTCAACGCGGAGAGCACATTCGACCACACGTCGCCACGTGGGTTGGTTGTTGTTGAATAGAGGCTATTTGAAGCCCACGTTCCTTCAGACGCGGGGACGATGGGGGTATTGTAGCCCTCTGTCTTCCCGGCTATGCTGGCGATTGATCGGTCCGGTGCTCTTAGTCCCTGGTGAGGTGTGCGATGAAAGCTCTTGTTCTGGCAGTAGTGATATTGTCCCCCTGCACCGCTATGGCTGCCGACAAGCCAAAGAAGCTTGCTGCCGACGAGAAACGTGTCGAGCGGGAATTAAAGCAACTCAAGATCGACATTAGCAACGACACCCCAGACGTTCAGCATTACGTTCGTTCAGCCCTCATACGGCGCGACGCATTGGCTACTCACTGCCGAGAGGTTATGCATGACCGCAGCGTGATCATGAACTGGAAGAGGGCGTCCCAGTGCCTCAAGGAGTTGAGGAACACGCATCACCTGCCAGGTGGTAACTTTATAGAGGCGTCTGTTGGATCTGTCGGTTTAGTGTATGGGAGGGTGTTCCAGAAGATCGGGCCAAAGCGAGGGCTGGTGGAGGTTTCCCGACAGACTGACGTGATTGACGACAACCTCGGCGACGTTCATTTCAAGCTCGTTGACGAACTGATGATGGTTGACGGCGTGAGCTTTGCCGATGCAGTCGACGGAAAGACAAGCATTGCGTTCCTTGGCAAGGTGTCTGGGTCAACAACCTACGCCAACGCGGCCGGAACGTCCAACACAGTCTACTTGGCCGTTCCGCTGAAACCGGAAGAGCAGGAGAGGATTAAGCAACTCTCAGCAGACCCCAAGAAAAAGAAACGCTAGACGCCTAGTCGTAAGGTACGAAAATCAGGGGGCCGATTCGGTAGCGGTATAATGCGTGAATTGCCGGGGAGGCTCACGACGGAGGGCCAAGTGCTCAGGCAGCGTCGGAAATCGTCAATCGCCCTCGATAGCTGCGCGGGAACGGGGCTGGAGAGACCGTAGCCGGCAGCGTCCCAAGATGCGACCAATCAGCCGCATTTACGGAGATAGACGAAGACGGTATTCCTCGACACGTTCAGCGCCTTGGCGATCTCGCTGGCGATCAGCCCTTTCTCACGTAGCTCTTGGGCGCGTTCGGGACTAGCCTTCGTGGTGCCCTGCTTCCGGCCCTTGTATTTGCCCTCACGTTTCGCTACGGCGATACCGGCAGCCTGTCGTTCGCGCCGCGTCTCCTGCTCCATTTCCGCTATGCCCAACAGGACGGCTGCGAGCATCTTGCCCAGCGACCCATTGAAGTCGATCAATTGCGAAGTCGCCACCACCCGGAGCCCCCGCTCGCACCAATCGCAGAGCACGTCGATCCCATCCCGTAGTTTGCGACTCAGACGGTCCAGCTTGTAGGTAACAACCGTACCAACCTCCCCGGCGAAGATGGCCGCCTGTAATCGCTCGAACGCGGGGCGTTTCAGGTTGTCGCCGGTTCGGCCTTTGTCTACGAACCACCGGACGGCGGCCGGGTCGATCCCGTTGCCCGCCAGCCATCGCTCGATTTCCGCCCGCTGGCCGGCTTCATTCTGGCCTACCGTGCTGACGCGGACGTAGGCCGCGACCTCTTTTGTTGAATGCGCCTTCATCGGTTAGCCTCCGTATAGTCAACGCGTGTTCATGTAACGATTTAAGTATACCCTAAACAGGGCTGAAAGTAAATAGGCCAAACCCCGGAAAACGCCGTGATTTCGGGGCGCAAGGCAGGTGTAACCCTATTCGATACTCTCCCCACTGACCCCCCTAACGGACGGATGCTCGTTTCGATGCGCGGCCGGGGCGGTCCCCCGCCTTAAACGCCCGTAGGACGCCTAGCACGTCCAAGGGCGCGGCCGGGCCGGGGGGCGCGGATTTCTCCACTCGCCAACCGGGCAGAGCCCTAGGAACGTCGTAGCGCCAGCGCGGCAATGGCGCTTCCACCGGCCGGTTGGCAGTGCTAGAATGCCGCGCGTGGGAGTTTGTTGTAGCCATGTTCATGACCCGAAACGGAGATACCGAACCGCCGATACCGCACAATTGAATACAGCCTGAATCCTTTCGTTGCCTTGGGGAAAACTGCGACAACTTCTTCATGCAAGCCAACGTCTGGGCGGGCTCCCGCTAGGGAGCCGCCGG
>JAJYGU010000375.1 GCA_021784975.1 Planctomycetota bacterium | reverse complement strand
GCAATACCTTGACCAAGGCGACACACAGGTCGCCCCGAATAAGATGCCCGCTCATCGAGTAGAACTGCGTCTGGGGCGGATCGCTGCGGTCGTCGGGGGTGAGGACATACCAGGGCTTCTTCCAGTGCACCAGGTCGCGGCTGGTGGTCTCCTGGGCCACACGACGTTTGCCCTTCCAGGTCGGACCGGCCACATAGGCCGCGACCGTGGCCACCCACCGCCGGCGGAGCGTGTCGTAGAACAGGCTGTTGATGTCGTGGCTTTGCCGCACCACGATCTTCGGGCTGAACGGCCTCCAGTTCAGGCCGTCCGGTGAGACGCCGATCATCAGCCCTCCACCGCCCGAGGCGTATACGAAGTAGCCCAACTTGTACCGAGCCTCGGGGTTCGGGAACTCAGATCCCTGGTCGATCACGCTGCAGCAGACCTGCGACGGCGAGATATTCTTGAGGACCTGTGGCGGACGCCGCCAATGAATGCCGTCGTCGGATTCCATGGTCGCGATCTGCCATTGTTTTGTGCCGGGCTTCCAACTGGCGGGGTTGTGGCGGTTGCCGGTACAAACGTCGTACCAGAGCCGGAATCGGCCGGTCTGCGGGTCGCGCAACACCGTCACGTACGGCTGCCACATCCAGTCCTCTGTCCCGTTGACGATCGGATTGGGCCCGTTGGGGTCCCGAGCAGGACAATTCACCCTGCGTTTCATGTTCCGGCTCTCAGCGATCCAGTAGTCGTCAACCAACAGATGCGGCCCTTGGCGGAGCCGAACCGGTTTTCGACTGGCGGTCGCCGTTATGGTGTCTGACCGATAAAGGGCAGACTTGAAGACCTCCTGGCTCTTGCGGGTTGTGACGGCCTTGGAGCCGTCCGCCGCCCCCGTGCCGCCCAGCAGCGAACTGCACGTGAACCATACGATCAAGGTTGTCATGTGCATCGTTCCGCTCACCTCGACACTAGCGTAAAGAGAAGACTATGCCCCACGTCATTTTCTAATACCGGTTAGTCCGGTCAATGCCACTTGTGCGGCCGCCAGTTGCTCCTTGAGCTCCTTAAGGCTGTCGCGTTCTTTCTGTACCACCTCAGCCGGGGCGCGGGCGACGAAGCTCTCGTTGGAAAGCTTCTTCTCCTTGGCGGCGATGAAGCCCCTAAGCTTCGCCGCTTCCTGCTTTTTGCGGGCAATCTCGGCCTCCACGTCGATCAGCCCGCTGAGATCGACGTAGACGTCCATGCCGAACAACGAGACGTGTGCAGACAGCGGAGGCGCGGCCACGTCCGGCCCGACGGCCGTCAGCGCGGCGTTGGCCAATGGGCCGAAATACGACTGCATCGGAGTGAGCAACTCGGCGATCGCGGCGCCGCCGCAAACGGAGAATGCCAGTTGTGTCTTCGGGGCCACGCCTTGTCGGGCGCGGATGTCGCGCACTGCCCGCAGCACGTCTTGAAACTTGGCGAATTGGGCCTCGATGGCTGTGTTTTGCCGGGCCGCATCGACCTCCGGCCAGGGGGCGATCATGATACTTTCGGCCGCCGGCTCGATGATGTCGATACCCCGTTGCGGCGCCACCTCGCCTAGACGCTGCCAGACGTCTTCGGTCAAGAACGGGATCATCGGGTGCAGCAACCGCAGGAGCGCGTCGAGCGTGTGGGCCAACACCCGTTGGGCGACCACCCGCTGGGCGGCGTCTTGCAGCCGTCCCTTGACCATCTCCAGATAGAAGCTGCAAAACTCGTCCCAGGCAAAGTCGTAGAGCATGCGGGCGGCGTCGGCGTAACGATATTCCGCCAGAGCGTCGGTCACCTGCTGGGTCACGGTGGAGAGCCGGCTCAAGACCCACCGGTCTTCCACCGTCAGCTCCGCATCGTCCACCCGGCTGGCAGTGAAGCCGTCGAGATTCAAGAGTGCAAACCGCGAGGCGTTCCACAATTTGTTGCAGAAGTTGCGGGCAAGCTCGAACCGCTCGTTGACCACGGCCGCACGGGGCAACGCCCGGTCGGCCGGCTTTTCCGCCCATTGGGTCGAGAACTCCTGGCCGCAGTGCTTGCACTTGACCCGCGGCCGGATGCGGTTCTCCTTGGTCTGGTCCATGAGCTTTCCGCAGTGGGGACATTCAAACTCCACCGGCATGCGGATGTCTTGCGTCTCGGTGGTGAGATAGGCCAGGCCGAAGCGGAGCGAGTCGGCCCCGAACTTCTCCACGATATCCAGCGGATCGACTCCGTTGCCCTTCGACTTCGACATGCCTTCGCCGTAGCCATCGAGGATCTTGGGGTGGATGAAGACCTCGTGGAAGGGCACCTCGCCGACGTTGTGCAGCCCGGCCAACACCATGCGGGCGACCCATAGGGTGATGATGTCGCGGTTGGTAATCAGCACGCTGGTCGGATAGTAGTATTTCAACTCCTCGGTGGGCTCCGGCCAGCCGAGGGTCGAATGCGGCCAGAGGGCGGAACTGAACCAAGTGTCGAGAACGCCTTCATCTTGAGAGTAGCCTTCGCTCTCAAGTTGGTCCTCGACATCGCGGTCGCCGGGTTTCACGCAAACGAACACATCAATCCCGCCCTCTCCCTCCCTCGTCCGCGACTGTGCGTACACCTTATCTCCGAATCTACCAAAGGGCGTACGGACGCTGTCGGAATAGAAGCGCTGCACGCGTCGCCGTTCTCCCTCGACGTCGGCGGCCGGCAAATTCTTCCGCAATTCTTCCGCAAAGCGCACTCGTCGACCATCCAGCTCCGTCACGATAACTGAGCTGTTTTCATCGAGCTTGGCAGCGGAGTCAATCTGCGATTGGCGGCGTGCCGCATAATCAAGCTCTTCCTGCACGAAATTCGGCACGTGCCTAAGCATTTGCTGGAGTTCGAGACTGAGGCTCTGAAATGGGATGTTCTTACACCACACCGGAATCCGATGTCCCCACCAAAGCTGCCTACCGATAGGCCAGTCGC
>JAJYGU010000148.1 GCA_021784975.1 Planctomycetota bacterium | reverse complement strand
ACGCTCAAGGTTCCTCTGTCCCCCGAGACACTCGATGTGGCGCTGGCCCACGCCGACCAGGACGGGCTATCCCACTTGCACTTCTTGGAACTGATCTTCGGCGAACCTGCCGCTTGCAGCCGCCAGCGAGCCATCGAGCGGCGGATTCGGGAAGCCAGGTTCCGCGACGACCGACGCCTGGAGGATTTCGACCGGAAGTTCAACGGCCAGGCCATCGACCGCGCCCAGATTGAGCAGTTGGCCACCGGCGAGTTCCTCCGCCGCCACGAGAACCTCGTCATGGTCGGGCAAAGCGGCGTCGGCAAGAGCCATCTCTTGCAGGCGCTCTCGCGCCGCTACTGTGAACTGGGCTACCGTGTGCGTTACACCACCAGCGCCGACCTACTGGAGGACCTGCGGGCCTCTCTGGCCGACCAGACTCTTCCTCGCCGCATCCGCTACTGGTCGCGGTTCGACTTGGTCGTGATTGACGAGTTTGGCTTCGACCGCCTCGAACGTAGCGAGTGCCCCCAGGCGGCGAACCTGTTCTACAAGGTTATTGACGCCCGCAGCGGGCAGCGCTCCACCGCGTTGGCCACGAACATCGACTTCGAGGCGTGGAGTGAGTACCTGGGCGATCCGCCCTTGGCAATGGCCTTCCTGGACCGCATCGTGGACGGGGCCATCCTCCTGAAAATCCGCGGCAAATCGTACCGTGCCCACCGCGCCAAGAAGCCCTCTGCGGCCAAGGCAGACGCCGCATAAGAGCCATGCCCGGCATAGACTACCACGAGCTACGGCAGCAAATCACGATGTGTGAGGTCTTGGACCTGCTCGGCTTCCAGCCAACCTCGCGCCGCGGCCCTCAGCTTCGCGGCCCGTGCCCGATCTCCGGCTGCCGCTCCACTTCGGATCGCTCCTTCTCGGTCCACCTTGCCCGGCAGATCTATCAGTGCTTCGCCTGCCGATCCCACGGCAACGCCCTGGACCTTTGGGCGGCCTCCCGCGGCCTCGACATCTACCAAGCCGCAATGGACCTCTGCCACGTCACGAAGCGTGGCATTCCATCTCGCGCCCCACTGCGCAACCGCTGAACTGGCCCCCTCTCGCCGCGAAAGTGGCCCCCTCTTTCGCCGCGCGCAACAGCCAAGGTCTACCTGGCGCCGAGCGCGTCTCTCAACGGCAACGTCGCGGCTGCCAGAGGTGTGTTGTCGCTCCAATCGTCCTCCAGCAAGCCAACGGTCTCCTCGGTGGTGTTTGCCAAGGCACTGCCGGACACCGGACCGGTGGCGGCGAACGACGCGATTGTGGTCACCTTCGCCGCTACCGCGGTTGACTCGACTCACCCAATCATGACGGAGTCACTGGTCCTCGTCGACAGCAACGACAACTCGATCCGGCCGTCGGCCATGTATGGCCCGTACGCTGAGGCCAGCGGCTCGGCAAACGACTGGGCCGGGGTGTTCGCACCGCTTCCAGCCGGCATCTACACCTACAAGATCCAGGTGACCGATACGACAATGACCAACTCGGACATTGCCACGGGCTCAGTTACAGTAGCCACTGGCTTGGGGCCGGCCATCACAAGCGAGGTGGTTGGAAAAGTGGCG
Source organism: Planctomycetota bacterium (assembly GCA_021784975.1). Classification (GTDB taxonomy): domain Bacteria; phylum Planctomycetota; class Planctomycetia; order Pirellulales; family Thermoguttaceae; genus JAJYGU01. The sequence goes on along the minus strand of JAJYGU010000148.1, from coordinate 12,649 downwards.
CCCAACAGCGTGGCGGGGATCGCCTCGAACGAGGCGGTGGTGATCACCTGGGCGACGTCGACCGATAAGAGCAGCCCGTCGCTGGCCAACGTTACCCCCAATGTCACGGTGACCAACGACAGCACGCACGTTGCCACCACGGCAACCACCTATTATGGCCCCTATTCGCAGTTTGGCGGGGCCGCATCGTTCTGGGCCGCCGACGTCGGCACCCTGCCCGCCGGCACATACACCTATACGATCAAGATGACCGACAGCGCCGGCCACACGGCCGCCTTCACCAGTCCCGCGGGGGCCATCCAGGTTGCAGCCGCTTCCCCGCTGCTGGTCGACGCCCCCGGCCCGGCTCGCGGTGCGCCCACCCCGCTGACCAGTGCGGAATTGGCGCCCATTGTTGCCGCAGCCGAGCAGCGTCTGACCGCTGCCTTGGGAACACAGGCGACGGCGGGCCTCGGCGGCGCGAGCGTGCAACTGGCCGATTTGTCCAGCGGCATGCTTGGCGAGACCTCGGGCAAGACGGTGCTGATCGATCGCGACGCCGCCGGCTACGGCTGGTTTGTCGATCCCACCCCCAGCGACAACGCGGAGTTCGCCGAGCGTCTCGGCCCGGACACGCTGGCCGCCGCCCAGGACAGCCCGGCCGCCGGACGGGTTGACCTGTTGACCACCGTTATGCACGAGATGGGCCACGTGCTCGGCTACCGCGACGATAGTTCGGGCGACTTGATGGATGCCGTGCTTCCCTTGGGCGTGCGGCGAACCGTGGCAGTGGACGAGGTGTTCGCCTCGTACTCCTGAAGGGAGTGTAAAGGGACCGTTTCCATTTCGTGCGACGAAAAACGGAAGGGTCCCTACTCCTCTTCATCCGGCGGCGGATCTTCGTTCAACTCGTTGACCGAATCCTGTTCGTCCGGCTCGTCGTCGACGAAGAAGCTGTCCAGGGATTTTGGCTGAGAGACGGCTGAGCCGACCGCCGGGCCGTGTTGGGCCGGAGGCAGGTCGGGTTCCTCGACCTCGGCCTTTTCTTTGCGGCCGCCGTCGAGCAAGGGGAAGTGGCGGGCCAGCACGTCTTCCTTCTCCATGGTCAGGCCTTCGAGGGCCTGCGGACGGATGCGAACCTCCGACTGCTGGTAGGTGTGGAAACCGGTGCCCGCCGGCACCAGGTGGCCGAGGATCACGTTCTCCTTCAGACCCACCAGCCGGTCCACCTTGCCGGCCAGGGCCGCCTCGGTGAGCACTTTGGTGGTTTCCTGGAAGCTGGCCGCCGAGATAAAGCTCGAGCTCTGCACAGCCGCCTTGGTGATGCCGAGCAATTGGGTGCTGGCGGTGGCCATCTTGGGCTTGCCGCCCTTGGCCGGCGCCTTCCCCAAGGCTTCCAACTGGGCGTTGGCCTGTTCCAGGGCGTCGAGGGGCACGATGGAGCCAATCTCGAACTCGCTATCGCCCTTGTCGGTGATCTTCAGGCACTTGGCCAACTCGTTGTTGGCCGCGCGGAACTCGAACTTGTCCATGACGCTGCCGGGCAACAAGGTGGTGTCGCCGATCGACTCGACCCGCACCTTGCGGAGCATTTGGGCCACGATAATCTCGATGTGCTTGTCGTTGATTTCCACCCGCTGGCTGCGGTAGACGTTCTGGATTTCGCGGACCAGGTAGTGCTGCACCGCCTCCTCGCCGGAGATGCGGAGGATGTCGTGCGGCACCAGCGGCCCGTCGACCAACGCCTCGCCGGCGCGGACGAACGTGCCCGAATGGACCCGCAAGTGCTTACCGTGAGAAACGAGATGTTCGCGTTCGATGCCGGCCTCGCTCTTGACCACGATGGTGCGTTTGCCGCGGCGTTTTTCGCCGAGGATTTCCACCGTGCCGTCGATCTCGGCGATCACCGCCGGGTCCTTGGGTTTGCGGGCCTCGAAGATTTCCGTCACCCGCGGCAAGCCGCCGGTGATGTCCTGGGTGCCCGACACCTCGCGGGGCGTCTTGGCCAGCAGGGTGCCGGCGGAGATCATCTTGCCTTCTTGGACCTCGATGTTGGCCCGCTCGGGCAGGTAATAGAAGTCGAGAATCTTGCCACTGGAGTCTTCCAAGACCACCTGGGGGTGGAGATCGCCCTTGTATTCGGTGACGATCATACGGACGTGGCCGCCGGGGTCTTTTTCCAGGCGGATCGTCTCGCCCTCAATCACATCCTCGAAACGGACCTTTCCGCCGACTTCCGCCAGGATGGGGATGCTGTGCGGGTCCCATTGGCACAGCACGGTGCCGGCCTGCACCTCCTGGTTCTCCTCGATCAGCAAGTTGGCGCCGGCGGGGACTTCGTATTTTTCCAGTTCGCGGCCCTTGGCGTCCAACAAGAGGATTTCGCCGTTGCGGGTCAAGACCACCTGTTGCCCGGCGTCGTTGCGGACCACCTTCATGCGGGTGAATTGCACCACGCCCGGCTTCTTGGCGCGGATCTCGCTTTCCTCGACGGCCCGGGCAGCGGTGCCGCCGATGTGGAAGGTCCGCATGGTCAACTGCGTGCCCGGCTCGCCGATGCTCTGGGCGGCGATGATGCCCACGGCCATTCCCTGCTCGACCAGGGCCCCGGTGGAAAGGTCCATGCCGTAGCACAGGGCGCACACCCCCAGCGCGGCGTCGCAGGTCATCGGGCTGCGGACCTGGATCTTCTCCAGGCCCATGGCCTCGATGCGGCGAGCGACCTCCATGGTGATCAGCTCGTGTTCGCGGACGATCACCTCGTCGGTGATCGGGTTGACGATATTCGTGCGGCTGACGCGGCCGCGGACCGAGTCGGCCAGGCTGACCTCCACCTTCTCGCCGCGGTAAATCACCCCCTTGGTGATGCCCTGGGTGGTGCCGCAGTCGTGGGTGGTGATGACCACGTTTTGAGCCACATCGGCGAGCTTGCGGGTAAGGTAGCCCGAGTCGGCCGTCTTCAAGGCCGTATCGGCCAGGCCCTTGCGGGCCCCGTGGGTGGAGCTGAAGTACTCCAGGACGGTCAGCCCTTCGCGGAAATTGGCCTTAATCGGGGTCTCGATAATCTTGCCCGACGGCTTGGCCATCAAACCCCGCATGCCGGCCAATTGGCGAATCTGCTCGACGCCGCCGCGGGCGCCGGAGTGGGCCATCAAGAAGATCGGGTTGACGTAGCCGCCGGTGCGGTAGTCGCCCTCCAATTCCTGCATCATTTCCGTGGTGATCTGCTCGCGGGCGTGGGTCCAGGCGTCCAACACCTGGTTGTAGCGCTCGCCCTCGGTAATGATGCCGCGCTGGTACAGCTTCAAGATCCGCATCACCGCCTTTTCGGCGCTGCCGATGATCTTCGACTTGTTGGGCGGGGTGATCAGATCGTCGGTGGCGAAGCTCAGGCCGGAGAGCGTGCTCTGGCGGAAGCCTACCCGGTTGAGCGTATCCAGCAGGTCGATGGTGCTCCGCCGCCCCAGGATCTCGTAGCAGTCGGAGATCACTCCGGCCAAGTCGCTGGACCTGAGCGGGGCGTTGTAGTAGGGCATGCCGGCGGGCAGCATGCTGTTGAACAACACGCGGCCGACGGTGGTCTGCACCAGCCCGTTGCCCTTGACGCCGCGGTCGCCCTTGACCCGCCGCTCGGCCGGCAGCCGCACGGTGATAGCGGCGTGGGTATCCATCACGCGGAGCGAGTGTGCCAGTTGGACCTCGTCCATCGAGGAAAACACCATGCCGTCCCCCTTGCTCTGCGGCAGCGAGGCGGTCATGTAGTAGCAGCCCATCACCACGTCCTGCGAGGGGCTGATGATCGGCGCGCCGTTGGCGGGGCTGAAGATGTTGTTGGTCGACATCAACAACGTATGTGCCTCGACCTGGGCTTCGATCGACAAGGGAAGGTGGACGGCCATCTGGTCGCCGTCGAAGTCGGCGTTGAAGCCCTTGCACACCAGCGGGTGCAGCTTGATGGCGTTGCCTTCCACCAGCACCGGCTCAAAGGCCTGAATGCCCATGCGGTGCAGCGTGGGGGCGCGATTCAAGAGCACGGGATGGTTCTGAATCACCTCTTCGAGGATGTCCCAGACCTCCTCGTCTTTCCGCTCCAGCATCTTCTTGGCGCTCTTAATGGTGTCGGCGTGGCCGAGTTCTTTCAGACGCCGGATGATGAAGGGCTGGTACAGCTCCAAGGCGATCTTCTTGGGCAGACCGCACTGGTGCAAGCGGAGCGAGGGACCGACGACGATCACGCTGCGGGCGGAATAGTCGACCCGCTTGCCCAACAGGTTCTCGCGGAAGCGGCCCTGCTTGCCTTTGATCATGTCGGTCAGCGACTTCAGCGGGCGGTTGCTCGACCCGAGCACCGGCCGCTTGCAGCGGTTGTTGTCGAACAGGGCGTCGACCGATTGTTGCAGCATCCGCTTCTCGTTGCGGATGATGACTTCCGGGGCGTTCAGGTCGACCAGTTTCTTCAGCCGGTTGTTGCGGTTGATGATTCGCCGGTAGAGGTCGTTCAAGTCGCTGGTGGCGAAATTGCCGGAGTCCAACAGGACCAGCGGCCGCAAGTCGGGCGGAATCACCGGAATGACGTCCAGCACCATCCATTCCGGGCGGTTGTCGCTGTCGCGGATGGCCTCCACGATCTTCAGCCGATTGATCAGGTCCTTTTTCTTCTGTTTCGAGTTGGTCTCGATCAGCTCGGTCCGCAGCTCGGTGGATAGCTTCACCAAATCGAGGTTCACCAGCAGCTTGCGGACGGCCTCGGCCCCCATGTCGGCCTCCCAAGTGGTGTCGGGATATTGCTGCCGCGCGGCCCGGTACTCTTCCTCGGTCAGCAACTGCTGCATCTTCAGGGGCGTATCGCCGGGATTAGTGACCACGTAGTCCTGGAAGTAGATCACTTTTTCCAGGCTGGTGGTCTTCATGGCTAACAAGGCCCCCAGCCGGCTGGGCATGGCCTTAAAGAACCAGATGTGCACCACCGGGGCGGCCAGCTCGATGTGGCCCATCCGCTTGCGGCGGACGCGGCTGTGGGTGATCTTCACCCCGCAACGGTCGCAGATCATTCCCTTGTACTTCATGCCCCGGTACTTGCCGCAGGAGCATTCCCAGTCCTTTTCCGGACCGAAGATCCGCTCGCAGAACAGGCCGTCTTTCTCCGGGCGGTAGGTGCGGTAGTTGATCGTCTCCGGCTTCTTGACCTCGCCGAACGACCAACTGCGGATGTCGTGGGGCCGGGCCAGACTGATCTTGACCGCGCTGTAATCGTTAATCCGATCGTAGGTGGTTTCGCCGATACTCACTGTGGTCACTCCTTTTCAGTTCTTGGCACTGCGGAGTCGTTGGTTCGTTTCAGGGATGAGGGATGAGAGATGAGAGAACAGCGATCGTCGCCCTGCGGCAATTCTAATCCCTTAATCCCTGATCCCTTAATCCTTAATCCCTCTGCTTTCATATCCGCGCCTTCTCCAACTGCATATTCAGTCCCAGGCCGCGGATTTCGTTGGTCAACACGTCGAAGCTGGCCGGGGTGCCGGCCTCGAGGGTGTTTTCGCCTTTCACCATGGCCTCGTAAATCTTGGTGCGGCCTTCTACGTCGTCGCTCTTGACGGTCAACAACTCCTGGAGGATATAGGCTGCCCCGTAGGCCTCCAGGGCCCAGACCTCCATTTCCCCGAATCGCTGGCCGCCGAAGCGGGCCTTGCCGCCCAGCGGCTGCTGCGTAATCAGCGAGTAGGGGCCGGTGGAGCGGGCATGCACCTTGTCGTCCACCAGGTGGTGCAGCTTCAACATGTAGATATAGCCCACCGTGGAGAGCTGCTCGAACGGCACGCCGGTCCGCCCGTCGTACAACTGCGCCTTGCCGTGAGCCGGCCGGCCGGCCTGTTCGAGCTTCTCGCGGATGTCCTGCTCGGTGGCCCCGTCGAAGATCGGGGTGATGGCCTGGAAGCCCAGGCTGGCGGCCGCCCAGCCGAGGTGCGTCTCCAAGATCTGGCCCACGTTCATACGGCTGGGAACGCCCAGCGGATTCAACAGGATCTGCACCGGCGTGCCGTCGGGCAGGAAGGGCATGTCTTCCTTGGGGAGGATCCGGGCGATGACTCCCTTGTTGCCGTGTCGGCCGGCCATCTTATCGCCCACCGAAATCACCCGCTTGGCGGCGATGTATACCTTGACCATCTGCAGCACGCCGCTGCGGAGCTCGTCGCCGCGTTTCATCGAGTTCAAGGCCCGCTCCTTGGCGTCGACCGCCGTCTCCACCGCCGGCCAAAGGGTCTTGTAGAGTTTCTCGACCTCGGCTTTGCGCTGCGGGCTGCGGATGTCCAGCTTCTCGAGGTCGAACTGGTGGACCTGCTCGGCCACGTAGCGGTGTTCCTGGCCTTCCACCAGTGGGTTGCCGTCTTCGTCGGTGAGCTTCTTCTTCAGCACCTCTTCGATCTGTTTGACCAATTCGCCGAAGGCCAGGGCGATCCGCTCGTTGCCCTTGGCCTCAGTCTCTTTCAGGTCGTTTTCGAACTTCCGGCGCTCGTCTTCGTTGAGGCTCATGCGGCGGGAGAATTTCTGGGCCCCGATGACGATGCCTTCCACCCCGGAAGGGACTTCCAGCGAATCGTTCTTGACGTCTTCGCCAGCCCGGCCGAAGATGGCGTGGAGCAGCTTTTCCTCGGGGGTCAGCTCGGTTTTCGACTTGGGCGAGACCTTGCCCACCAGCACGTCGCCCGGCCGCACGTACGTTCCTACCCGCACGATGCCGTTTTCGTCCAGGTTGCGGAGTTGGCGTTCGGAGACGTTGGGGATGTCGCGGGTAAACTCCTCGCGGCCCAGCTTGGTCTCGCGGATTTCGATATCGAACTCCTCGATGTGGATCGAGGTGAAGGTGTCGTTCTCCACCAGCTCCTCGCTGATGATAATGGCGTCCTCGAAGTTGAAGCCGTCCCAGGCCATGAAGGCGGCCAGCACGTTGCGGCCCAGGGCCAATTCGCCGCGGTGGGTGGCGGCCCCATCGGCGATGACCTGCCCTTTCTCGATCTTGTCGCCCGGTTTGACGATCGGTCTCTGGTTCTGGCAGGTGCGCTCGTTAAGCCCCACGAATTTCCGCAGCTTGTAGAGGTCGGGACCAATCTCGATGTGGTTGGCGTCGACGTGGCTGACCACCCCCTTCCGCAGGGCGCGGACCAGCATGCTGGAGTTGCGGGCGGCTTCGATTTCCAGCCCGGTGCCCACCAGCGGCGGTTCGGTGATCAACAGCGGCACCGCCTGTCGCTGCATATTGGAGCCCATCAAAGCCCGGTTGGCATCGTCATGCTCGAGGAAAGGGATCAGGCCCGCCGAAACCCCCACCATTTGCGCCGGGGCCACGTCGATGTACTGCACCTGCTGGATGGGGACCATCTGGAAGTCGCCGTGATAGCGGGCGATGATGGTGTCGCCGGCCAGGCGGCCGTCGCTGATGGCCGCGTCGGCCGGGGCCAGAATGGCCTCGTGTTCCTGGTCGGCCCGCAGCCACTCGATTTCGTCGGTCAACTGGCCGTTCTTGATCTTCTGGTAGGGGGTGACCAGGAAACCGTAGTCGTCCACCCCGGCGTAGATAGCCAGGCTGGCGATCAAGCCGATGTTGGTGCCTTCCGGGGTCTCGATGGGGCAGATCCGGCCGTAGTGGGAGATGTGGACGTCGCGGACCTCGAAGCCGGCCCGCTTGCGATTCAACCCCCCCGGTCCCAAGGCCGACAGCCGCCGCTCGTGGGTGAGCATGGAGAGGGGATTGGTCTGATCGACCACCTGCGACAATTCACCGCGGCCGAAGAAGTATTCGATGGCCGCCGAGATACTCTTGGGGTTGACCAGGCTCCGCGGAGTCATGTCTTCCAGGTCTTTCAGGCTCATGCGTTCCTGGACGGTGCGGCGGAGCTTCAAGAAGCCCTTCCGCAGTTCATCGGAGGCCAATTCGTCGATGGTTCGCAGCCGCCGGTTGCCCAAATGGTCGATATCGTCGACCTCGACTCCCGGCTCATTGTTGCGAAGCCGCAGGAGGTAGCTGATGGCGGCAATCAGATCGTCCGCCCGCAGGATCATTTCATCTTCGGGGATATTCAGGTTGAGCTTGCGGTTGATGCGGAAGCGGCCGACTCGCCCCAGCCGATAACGGTTGGTGTCGTAGAACTTTTCGTGGAACAGGGCCTTGGCCTTTTCCAACTGGGGCGGGTTGCCGGGGCGCAATCGCTGGTAAATCCGCAGCAGGGCCTCTTCGTGGCTGGCGGTGTTGTCCTCGGCCAGCGCGTTTAGGAGCAGCGGATTCTTGGGGTCGGCCATCACCTCGACCTCTTTCAGGCCGGAGGTGCAGATCGTCTCGGCGGCATTCTTGGTGATCTTCTGACCGCACTCGACGATGATTTCGCCGGCCCGATCGCTATGGCCGGCGTACACAATGTTGCCGACGGCCAGCTTGCCCTCGATCTTCACCACGCTGCGGCCATCCACCACCTTTTCCAAGTGGGTGGGATAGAAAGCCCGCAGCAGGTTGGCGTTGTCGCTGTATTTGGGGTCCATGGCCCGCAGCAGGGTCATGACCGAAAACTTGCCGCTCTGATCGATGCGGACCGAGAGGCTCTCTTTGCGGCTGACGTTCAACTCGATCCAACTGCCGCGTTCGGGGATGATGCGGCAGCTTTGCAGCCGCCGCTCGCCGGTGCCCTCCATCTCGCTGACGAAATCCACGCCCGGGCTGCGGTGCAACTGGCTGACCACCACCCGCTCCGCCCCATTGATGATGAACTCGCCGCCGCCCAGCATGATGGGGACGTCGCCCAGGTAGACCTCCTCCTCGATCGGTTGTTCCTTGGTAAGCCGCAGCCAGACTTTGAAGGGCCGGCCATAGGTCAGCCGCAACTGGCGGCACTCGTCAGGCTCGTAGCGCGGCTTGCCCAACTCATAGCGGAGATATTCCAGGCGCAACGTCTTATCGTAGCTCTCAATGGGGAAGATCTCTCGCAAGACGCCTTCGATCCCTTGGTCCTTTCGCTTTTGCCAGGGGGTCTCATATTGGAGGAACGCCTCGTAACCACGAGTTTGAATCTCGGTCAAATCAGGGATGGCATGAAGGGTTCGGAGGCTGCCGAAGCGACGAGTTTCCTTGGGTTGGAGCCGTCGTTGAGCGGTGGTGGCCATAAGGAATCACCCTCCTGGGGTAACAAGAGACAGACCAGAAATGCGCAGAATCGACCCGCGGGCGGGACGCCGGGCCGGCCAAGGCACGGGCAGCCCCACGGGAATGTACGGAGCAAGCTCGCCGGCGCGCAAGCCACCGCACGCGGCCATAAATGTCCCCGAACCGTGAAATTCGCTGGGGATTATGAGACGCACTGTTCCTTCGATCGGAGTTGAACGCCCCGGCAGGCGCACCGCTACTTGATCGACACGGTGCCGCCGGCCTCTTCCAATTCCTTCTTGAGCTTCTCGGCATCTTCTTTCGACAGGCCCTCTTTGATCTTGGCCGGCACGGCTTCGACCAGGTCTTTGGCCTCTTTCAGGCCCAGGCTGGTGGCAGCCCGAACCACTTTGATGACGCCGATCTTCTTATCGCCGTAACCCTCCAGGATGACGTCGAATTCGGTCTTTTCCACGGCCGCGGCCGCCGCCGCACCGCCCTCGGCCGGGGCGGCCATCATCACCGCTCCGCCGGCCGCCGGCTTGATGCCGTGGACCTCCTCCAGGTAGTCGCTCAATTCTTTGGCTTCTTTAAGGGTCAAGCCGACGATCTTCTCGCCCAACTCTTGGGTCAGCGGGGAAAACTCGCGGGTTGCTTCGGCCGTGGACATGACAGTCTCGATCCTTTCTCTCGCACTCTAGTTCTTGTGGATGGGGAAACGTGTTCTCAAGGATTGAAAATTGAAAAATGAAAAGTGTCCTGGCATTCAAGGTTACGGTTGATCTGTCAGCCTGCAATTCTCAATTTTCAATTTGCATTTTTCAATTTGCATTCTTTACTCTGCCTTCGCCGGCTCAGCGGCTTCCTGGCTCTCTTGGCCGCGCTGCTCGATCTGGCTGGCCAGCGCCCCGCCGATGGCCGTCAGTTGGCTGACCAACTTGGCGCCCGGACTCAGGATTTGCCCGGCCACGATGCTCAACTGTTCCAGCCGGCTGGGCCATTTGCTCACTTGGTCGACCTGTTCGGCCGTCAGCCGTTCGCCGTCCATCACCCCGCCGCGGGCCGAGAACGGGGCGTTCTTGTCGTCGCGGATCAGTTTGGTAATCTCTTTGGCCAGGCTGACGATGTCTTCGCCACCCCAGCAGACGGCCGCCGTGCCGGTAAGACCCTCGAACATGGGCGCCAACGGCGTCCCCTGAGTGGCCCGAAGCCCCAAGCTGTTCTTGATCACCATCACGTTGATATTCTTGCGGCGCAGCTCGGCGCGGAGACGGGTGTTGGTGTTGACCTTCAGACCGACCATGTTCACCAACAAGGCGTCGTTGACGTTCTGCAAACGCTGGCGAAGGTCTTCGGCGACCAGGCTCTTTACGTACTTGCTCATGACGGATATTTCGTGGTTTGTTGGAGATGAGCGATGAGAGATAAGGGATGAAGGATAAAGAAAGACCAAGCGGTCTCTTGGCTTTCATCTCTCATCTCTTATCCATCCCTCATCCGCCGTTAACGGCGATTATGGTCGGTTGTCTGGCTATTCTCGGCTACCCGGCCTGCACCCGCAGGCTCGGGCTCATGGTGGCGCTCAGGGCAATGCCTTTCAGGTATTGGCCGCGCACGGCGGCCGGTTTGATGGCCATCACGTGATTAATAAAAGCGGTAATGTTGTCGGTCAGCTTGGCGGCCTCGAAACTCAGCTTGCCCACCACCGCATGGACGTTGCCGCCGGCGTCGTTGCGGAACTCCACCTTGCCGGCCTTGTATTCCTTAACGACCTTGCCCACCTCGGGCGTGACCGTGCCGGCACGCGGCGAAGGCATCAGCCCGCGCGGACCGAGCACCTTGCCCAACGGCCCGACCACGCCCATCATGTCGGGCGAGGCGATGCAGACATCGAAATCGGTCCAGCCGGCTTTGATTTTTTCGGCCAGCTCCGGTCCGCCCACCTCGTCGGCGCCGGCTGCCTTGGCCTCATCGACTTTGTCGCCCTTGGCAAACACGATCACCCGCAACGTCTTGCCGATGCCGTGCGGCAGCACGATCGAGCCCCGGACCAGTTGGTCGGCCTGTTTCGGATCGATCCCCAGCCGCATGGCAATCTCCACCGTCTGGTCGAACTTGGTGGTGTTGAAAGTCTTCAAGATGGTCACCGCCTCGGCCACCGGCACCGGCTTCTGCTGGGCCGGCACTTTGGCCTGCATGGCGACCATCCGTTTCGCTGTCTTAGGCATAACACTCAGCCTTCTGATCCCTGGTCCCTGATCTAATCCCTCATCACTTCCAACCCCATACTCCGTGCGGTCCCCTCGACCATGCGGCGGGCGTGCTCCGGATCGGTGGCGTTCAGGTCCGCCTGCTTAGTCTTGACGATCTCGTCGATCTGGGCCACGGTCACTTTGCCCACCTTCTCTTTGTTCGGCGTGCCCGACCCCTTGGCGATGCCGGCCGCCTGCTTCAACAAGGCCGCCGCCGGCGGGCTCTTGGTGACAAACTCGAAACTGCGATCGTTATAGACCCGGACGACCACGGGAATCGGCATGCCGCCGGCATCCTTAGTGCGTTCGTTGAACTGCTGGACAAACTGCCCCAGATTTATGCCGAACCGCCCCAGCGAGGTGCCCACGGGGGGTGCAGGCGTGGCTTGCCCACCTGGAACCTGGAACTTCACTTCGCCCGCCAACTGCTTCGCCATAGTTATAGCGCCTCAATCTGCCAATATTCCAATTCGACCGGGGTCGAGCGGCCGAAGATGTTGATCATCACGGTCACGCGGCCGTTGGTCTCGTCGATGCTGTCTACTTCGCCTTCGAAGTTCTCGAACGTTCCCTCGTTGATCTTCACCCGGTCGCCTTCGTGGAAGGCAATCTTCAACTTGGGGGCCTTTTCGCTCTTTTCTTCGGACTTGGCGACGATGCGGGCCACTTCGTGGGGGAGCATCACCGACGGGCGGCCGGAGGCCCCGGTAAAGTCGCCGATGCCTGGCGTCTCGCGGACCAGGAACCAGGTGTCGTCGTTGATTTCCATGTGGACCACCAGGTAGCCCGGATACAGCTTCCGCTTGGTGACCCGCTTCTTCCCCCCCTTGAACTCAGTCACCTTTTCGGTGGGAACGATCACCTCTCCGAAGTACCGATCCAGGCCAGCAATGGCTACCCGCCGCAACAGTCCTTCGCGGATCGAATCCTCTCGGTTGCTTTGCACCTTGAGGATATACCACTCCATCTTGTCCGATTTTAGTTCCTCTTGTTTCTCCGGCTCCTTCTCGACTTCTATATTCTCCTCCGCCGCCTCGATTTTCTTCTTGTCGGTCTCGGTCGGCGCCGCTGGCGGTTGCTCCGTGGCTGCTGGCTCCGCTGCCGCCGATGGTTGAGCGGCCGACGGCGCGGCGGAAGGTTCCGCGGGGGGCGTCTCGGTAGGCGGCGTCGCCGCTAGGGACGGGTCGGCAGCGGCCTGCTCGCTCGCCGCCGACGGCATCTCCGGCGGTCCCGCCAGCGGGGCTCCGGTCTCGGCCGGGCGGCCTTCCGCCGGCAACGGTTGGCCGGA
>JAJYGU010000311.1 GCA_021784975.1 Planctomycetota bacterium | reverse complement strand
CGACGGCACCGGGTTGCCTTCTTCCAAGGCATCCAGGATTTCATCCAGCTTCTGCTCGGTGATCTCGAAATACCACAGTTCGTTCGGGTAGACGATCAGGATCGGACCTTGCTCGCACAGGTTCAGACAACTGGTGGTAGAGACGATGGCGTCGAGGCCGCGGTCGGCGATCTCGCCTTGCAGATATTGCAGCAGATCGACGGCCCCTTTCTTGTGACACACGCCCTGCGGCTCGCCGCTGGCGCGAAAGCTGGCGCAGAGGAAGAAATGGTACTGGGGCTTCTTCACGAGGATTCTCCTCCTTCTTGTGGGGAAACATGGGTGGGATCGCCGAATGGGTCACTCCCAAAGGATGAAAAGATGACGGCCTTGCTGGGATTTGCGTTTTCTCGATTGGTTCCTCAAGTCGAACTGGGAGCCGCAAAGCGGCGGTAGTCACTAGCCAGGGGCGCAAGCCCCTGGGAAGCGACCATACAAATCGTTGGAAGCCGCGAAGCGGCGACACAAGCTAGTGCCGCCCCGTCGGGGCTCCGCAATATGCGGCGCCTTGGTCCCAGGGGCTCACGCCCCTGGCTAATGCCTGACGCCCCGTTGGGGCTGAGTGTCGGTGCGGCTCAAAGGTACAAGAACGTCCATCGCATAACACATCTCATTCACCCTCCCAGGACAGTCCCCAACAGTGCTGAGGCTGCTACGAGCAGCCCAAACCGCTGCCGGCGCACCCGCTGCCGCAGCGGTGTTGTTTCCGCAAAGGGGCGCGGAGCGGCAGGCCGCGGTAAACGGCGTCCAGCCCTTCCTCGATCAACCCCTCCATCATGAGGACTTGAATATCGTGCCCGGCGAGCACGCGGCAGGGCGCATCGCCCGCGCTGGCGACCAACAGGGCGCGGCAGTCTTTGAGCTGTTGTGCCAGGGAGGCCCAACGCTGGCTGCCGCCGCCGGACGGCGGAGCAGGGCGCCGCTCCACCAGCCGAAAGCCGTCTTGGCACTGCTCAAACACAGCGATCTGTTCCGCTTCGCCGAGGTGTTGATTGACCAGAACGCCCTCCAAGGTGGCCACCGCAACATAGGGTCGATCCTCCAGGCACTGGTTAGTTGTGGCCGCCTGCAACAATCGCCGTTCGATCGCCGCCGGCATGGGTTCGCCCAGCAGCCCGACGGCGTCGGCGCGGCAGCGGGCGCAGTGTTCCATAATGGGCAGGTATTGGGCCACTTGGGTTCGGATCGCCGCCACCGCCTCTCTTTCCGGCGGTTCAGTGGCGGCCAGCGGCGTGCCCGAGACCGGATACAGCGGCACGCAATTGGCAATATCCGCCCCGAGCGAGGCGACTTGCCGGGCCACCTCGACGACGTGATCGTCGTTGATGCCGGGAATGATGATCGTGTTGATCTTCACCGTGATCCCGCGGGCCTTCAGAACGCGAATCGCCTCGGCTTGGCGATCCCAGAGCCGTCCGGCGGCAGCCGTACCGCGGTAAATGCGCTTTTGGTCGCGGACCCAAGCATAGACCTTGGCCCCAACTCCCGGATCGACGGCGTTGACCGTCAGCGTGACATGGCTTACCTCCACCGCCGCCAGGTCGTCAACATAGGGCGCCACCGCCAAACCGTTCGAGGCCACGCAGAGCAACATCTCGGGGTAACGCCGGCGTACCAAGCGCAGCGTTTCCAGCGTTTTTTCAGGGGTAGCAAAGGGATCGCCCGGCCCGGCGATGCCGACCACCGTAATTGGCGAAGCTATCGGGACAGTCCCCTCCACCACCGATTCGAGATAGGCCAGCGCCTGGCTCGGCGTGAGCAACGCGGAGGTCACCCCCGGCCGGCTCTCGTTGGCGCAATCGTGCTCTCGCCGGCAAAAGTTGCACTGGACATTGCACGCCGGGGCAACCGGTAAATGGATGCGGGCGAACCGGTGGCGGGCCGCGCGGTTGAAACAGGGGTGTTGGAAGATGTCGCGTGCCATCAGCAAATCCTGGCGTCACAAGAGCGTCACATATAGCTGTAGCCCACCGGCGAGGCGTCCTGGGCGGTGGCGATTACCGCGTTGACAATCCGGTCGAACAACTGCTGCGCCCCGCGGTATCCGACGTGCAAGAGCCGCGGCCCATCCACGCGATCGTGGATCGGAAAACCCACGCGTATCAGCGGCAGCCGCAGTTTTCGCGACAGCCCGTAGCCCTTGCTGTTGCCGATCATCAGGTCGAGCCGCTGATCGACGGCATGCCGTTCGATTTCGGCGAAATCGGCGCCTTCGAGTACGAGCGTTTCGCCGGCCTGGCGACTGTCCCGATTTTCGCGGCAGGATGCCGCAAAAATGGGACTGTCCCCTTCGGCCGCAAGGGGAAAGGCACATTTTTCGGCCCTCGAAGGTCCGAAAAATGAGCCAGTCCCCAACCCGGGTGCGACCGCCTCGATCCGCTCGCGCAACCGGCCGCTCTTGCCGCCCGAGGCGCAGACCGCCGGTACCATGCCGATTTCCGCCAGCAACGAGGCTAGACCCACGACCAGATCCTGCTCGCCGTAGATCATCGCACGCTTGCCGAACACGTGCTTGTGGGCGTCCACGTAGGAGTCGATCAGCCGCCCGCGCTCCTCTTCATGTGCCGCCGGGATCGGCCGGCCGGCCAATTGCGTAAGCACCACGGTGAAGCGGTCGGTTTGCGTCACGCCGATGGGCAGCGGCAACTCGAATCGCGGCACGCCGAAGCGTTGCTCGAGCAGCGCCCCGGCGGTCTGGTGCGCAGAAGTGCAGGTAGTGCCGAACTCGATGGTGGCCCGAGCGCCGCCCATGTGGTGGATCGCTTCAACCGGTGTGCCGCCCCGCGGAATTCGCTGATATTCGTCCCACACCGTGCCGTCGAGCGTGCTGGAATAGTCGGGCAGCAGGATCGGCTCCAGGCCGAAGTCGTGAAACAGGCCCTTGAGGTGCCGCAAGTCGGCCGGCGAAATCATGCCCGGCAGGACGTTGATCGCGTCGTGCCGCGGGCCGCTGC
>JAJYGU010000358.1 GCA_021784975.1 Planctomycetota bacterium | reverse complement strand
GGCGGCCGAGGTCTGGCCGCCGTTGCTTGGTGGGCGGGCGATGAGGTCGACTGCTCGGGCGGATCGGCCTGGTACGATGGGGTATCTGAAATGTCCTGCGGCTCGCTCACTTCCACATCCGGCAATTCGAGGATATGGCGGCGCACTCGCTCGGCAATGTCGTGTCGGCAGGCTGGGCAAGTCGCCAGGTGCTCGATGATGTTCTGACGCTCTGCCGCGGAGAGCAGACCGGCCGACCAGCAGGCCAGCAGTTCGTCGTCGTCAACAAAGTGCCCGCCGTCCGGAACGGGCTGCGAGCCGGCGGCCCGCCGCAGGATTTCCAAAACACGTTCGGTCTCGCGCGATTTGCTCATCGTGAGACCTCCCGTGCTCGGTGCCCGTGCAAGACCTCGGAGCCGAGTTGCTGAAGTGTTTCGCAGAAGATGTCGGTGAAGTGCCGCCAGTTGCGGCGCTGGGAAATCACCTCCAGGCAATCCTCGTAGGCCTGGCGTTGGGTCAACTGCTCGGCACGCTCAAGCATGAGCGTTTGCAGCCGTGTGGAAGCCTTCTGCTTGCGGCGGGTGACCGTGCCCGCATCGATCCCCAAGACCCGAGCGGCGTCTTTGCCGGGCAACTGTTCGACGTGCAATAGGTACAGCACGGCTTGATCGTCGGCGGGCAGGTCGGCCAGGCCCGTGCGGACGAATCCGCCCAAGAGATCCAGACACTCATCCTCTTCGGCCACATTGGTTGCCTGGCCGTTGGCGCAGTCGCAATCCAACGCATCCTCATGCGTGTCTTTCGGAAGCGGCGGATATTGGTGCGCGAAGTTGCGTGCCACCGTCGCCAGCCAGAACTTCAGGCCGCACTTGCCCGAGAAGCCGGCCAATTTTCCCGGCGGCCGGCTGTAGCCGGCCAGGTGATCCAAGAGGCAGTACCACCAATCGTCCCGGTCTTCCAAGACGCGCCTGTTGACCACCACGCCTTGGGCGATGCAGAAGTCCTTGTATTCTTGTTCGAAGGTCCGCATGGCGGTCGGGCCGCGTTGCTGCACCGCTTCGGCAAGGACCACGTCGCGGAGCGGATCGCCGCCAAGCTGCCGCGAGCCCAGAAAGCCTTCGTGCCGCTGAATCTGCCGGGCCACGTCTCTTCCGTCCACGAGCCCGCCAGGCGTTTGTGTGATTGCTTGCTGCCAATGGTGGCACCAGCACCGCCAGAGTCGTGCGGAGTAGGTGTAGCGACCGTCGGTCGGTGGCCGGTCGGCAATCAGGGAAGAGTCTTGCCCCGGTTCGGCCGCCGGACATGCGATGGTCGGCGCGTCGAGGCCGATCGCGCCGAGATACTGGCCTAACCAGGTGTCGAGAGATTGCCGCAGCATCGCGCAACCATCCTGCCACGGATTCATGCCCGGCTGGTTTTCCAGCCAGGCCCGATCTTCATCGAGGAGCCCGCCGACCCCGGTGCCCATCGTGTGCCTCGTCAAGAAGACGGCCCCTTCCGCGGAGAATTGCGCGCCGGCTGCGAAGCAGCCACTCGGATGGGGGCTTACCACATGGTGCCCCTCAAGTATACACCCCCGCATAACGGGCGCATACCCCGTCCGGCGTAATCCTGCCAGAGCTGCCAAACATGGACGCAGGCCACCGAACGAAAACGCAAAAAAACAACGAATCTTGTTGCGGATTAGGCACTTAGCCCGGATTATTCAGGCCCGCATCGAAACCCGAAGCGTAAGCGAGGACGGCCACACGACTTAGCCTCGCTTACGCTTCGGGTTACGATTGCGCAGTCTGCGCAACGCGCATCCGGCGCACTGAATAATCCGCCTTAGAACGACTGATGCCCGATCGGTGCGGTGGGGATTTTCAAGATGTCCCTGTCCGGCAGGCCATTTTTTGGGGGACTGTCCCGATTTTTGTGTCAGGAGGACACAAAAATGGGGCTGTCCCCTTCGGCGCAGCCATTTTTCTAATCCCCGGGAGCGCAATTGACGCGATTTCGGCTCGTCTCTCTTAATGAACAGCGAACTACGCGAGTCAACGGGCTCGCGGCGCTTCCGAGCACCTTCCACTTGAGGAGTCGAAAACATGGTTACGCGATTGGCAACCGGCACGGTAATTCTCTTGGTAGTGGTCACGGCGGCCTCGATGTGCAGCCCGGTCGTCCGGGGGCGTCTGAGCAGCTATTGGGAAAAGTACGGCGCCTGGAACGAGGAGGCGCGGCGGGCCGACCCGATCGGGTTCGCCAAGTATGCCAGCGGCAAACTGGCCGCCGACCTGGAAGTCATGCAGCACACGCGACGGGAGCTATCGGCCGAGATCGGCCAGCTCTCCGCCAAGCTCCGCAACCAGCAGGCTTTTCGGGACCAGGCCCAGCAGTTGGCCGAAGAGTTCCGCGGCAAGTATCAGGCCGCAGTGCAGAAGGCGAGCTTCCCGATTCAGGTCCGCAGCGCCTCCTACACGCAGCAACAGGCCAAGTCGCAAGTGAGCATGATCCTGGCCGAGCTGGCCGGCCATCAGTCGGCCACCGCCCGGCTGGAGAAGGTCAAGAAGCAGGCCGAGACGCAACTGGAGGCCCTGGCCATGCGGATCAATGCTTCCGAGTCGCAGTTGGCGGCGCTCTCGGTCCAACAAGAGATGCTCCGCGCCCAGCAGCTCTCGGACGAGGGCGAAAAGCTGTTGGCCCAAGTCGATCAGTTGCTCGACGACAACAGCCGCGCCCTGGAGGAGAACCCGGTCCGCACCGTCCGCGAACTATTGGGAGCTTCCGACAACGCCACCGGCAAGCAAGCCAATGAAGAGGCGGTGGACGCCTTCCTGGCCCAAAAAGTTACGCCGTGCCCGCATGCGGTGGTTGCCGCCCAACCGGTGCTCGACGCGGGCGTAACCGTTGACGGGGACTGTCCCGATTTTTGCGGCGGGCACCATGCGCAGCATGGTCAGCCGCAAAAATGGGACTGTCCCCCTCCGCCGCACAAAAAGCCGGCGGCCCCCGCCCTTGCCACCCGTAAAGCGGCT
>JAJYGU010000171.1 GCA_021784975.1 Planctomycetota bacterium | reverse complement strand
CTTTGCCTTCGCGGGATTATGGGAGACGTGGGAAGGCCCGCAACATTCGGCGGTCGAATCCTGTACGATTCTCACTACGTCGGCCAATGTGCTGGTCCGTCCGCTCCACGACCGGATGCCGGTGATCGTCAATCAGGAAGATTACGATTTGTGGCTTGATCCGAGCGTCTCGGCGACGGAAAAGCTCTCGCCGCTGCTGCGGCCGTATCCCAGCCAGTCGATGGTGTCCCATCCAGTCAGTCCCTGGGTTAACAGCCCGGCGCACGACGATCCGCGTTGCGTGGAATACTGTCATTCTGAGGGAATCCCCTAGGAATCTGCGAATAGGGCCATATAATGAGAAAATTGGGGGCGTGGGTGGCTCCCCTTTCTTGAACAACGGCGACTTGAGACCATATTTCCTTCTCGGGTGACGGAGCCGAATGAGCAAAATTCTTCGCAAGCGGGAGTTGGCGCCAAAGATCTGCGAGATGGTGGTGGAAGCCCCCCGGATTGCCCACAAGGCGCAGGCGGGGCAATTCGTGGTGGTAATGGCCGAGGAGACCGGCGAGCGGGTGCCGCTGACCATAGCGGATTTCGATCGCGGGCAAGGCACCATTACCCTGGTGGTGATGGTCGTGGGGGCCAGCTCGCTGAAGCTCTCGCGGCTCAAGGCCGGCGACGAGTTGTACGCCCTGATCGGCCCGTTGGGAATCGCTTCGGACATCGAGGCCTTCGACACGGTGGTCATGGTGGCCGGCGGGGTGGGAACGGCGCCGATCTACCCCATCGCCAGGGCCTTCCACGATCGCGGCTGCCGCGTGGTCACCATTCAAGGGGCGCGATCCAAAGAGCTGCTTTTCTGGTGCGACCAGATCGCCTCGGTCAGCGACGAACACATCCTCACCACCGATGACGGCACCGCCGGCCGAAAGGGGCTAGTGACCGAACCGCTTCACGAGTTGCTCCAGCAAGACACCCAGAAGCGGATCGGCTGCGTCTACGCCATCGGGCCGGCGATCATGATGAAGTTCTGCTCGCGGACGACCAAGCCCTTCGGCGTCAAGACGGTGGTCAGCCTGAACTCGATCATGGTCGACGGCACCGGGATGTGCGGCGGGTGCCGCGTCGAGGTGGGAGGGCAGACGCGGTTCACCTGCGTCGACGGCCCCGAGTTCGACGGACATCTGGTCGATTGGGACCTGCTGCTCTCGCGGCAAAAAGTCTATGTCACTCACGAGGGCTGCGCGCTGGAGCGGGCAACCCAAGAAATCTCCGTAGCACGATGACTGAACCGAAAAAAGTCGGCTCCACGCGGGTTCCAATGGGCGAACAGCCGGCGGAACAGCGGATCCACAATTTTGACGAGGTGCCGCTGGGCTACACGCCCCAGCAGGCCCAGGTCGAGGCCCAACGCTGCTTGCAATGCAAGAAGCCCAAGTGCGTGACCGGCTGCCCGGTGCGGGTGGATATTCCCGGCTTCGTCGGCCTGGTGGCCCAAGGGAAGTTTGTCGAAGCGGCCCAAAAGATCAAGCAGACCAACTGTCTGCCGGCGGTCTGCGGCCGCGTCTGCCCGCAGGAAAGCCAGTGCGAGGCCCTCTGCCTGCTGGGCAAGAAGGGCGATCCGATTGGGGTGGGCCGCTTGGAGCGGTTCGTGGCCGACTTCGAGCGCGAGCACGGCGAGATCAAGCTACCGCCCAAGGCGGCCTCGACCGGCCGGCGCGTGGCGGTGGTGGGCGCCGGACCGGCCGGGCTTACCCTGGCCGGCGACCTGATCCGCTTGGGACACGAGGTGAGCATTTATGAGGCCTTTCACCGTCCCGGCGGCGTCCTGGTCTACGGGATTCCCGAGTTCCGCCTGCCGAAGGCCATCGTGGCGGCGGAAGTCGCCTACCTCGAAGGGCTCGGTGTGGCCATCGACGTCAACCAGGTGATTGGCAAGTCGATCACCATCGACGAGCTATTCGGCCAGGAAGGTTTCGACGCGGTGTTCGTGGGGGTGGGCGCGGGTTTGCCGCAAGTCATGGGCATCCCCGGCGAGAACCTGGGCGGGGTGTATCTGGCCAATGAATACCTGACTCGCGTGAACCTCATGCGGGCCTACGCTTTTCCCCGCTACGACACGCCGGTGGTCCGCGGCAACTCGGTATGCGTAGTGGGTGGTGGCAACGTGGCCATGGACGCCGCCCGCACCGCACGGCGTCTCGGCGCCGAGAAGGTCTACATCCTCTATCGCCGTTCGCGCGAGGAAATGCCCGCTAGGGCGGAGGAAATTCACCATGCCGAACAAGAGGGCATCATCTTCCGCCTGCTCTGCGCGCCCACGGAATATTTGGGCGACGACAAGGGGATGATCCGCCAGGTTCGCTGCCAGGAGATGGAGCTCGGCGAGCCGGACGATTCCGGCCGGCGGCGGCCCGTGCCCAAGCAAGGTTGCACCTTCACTTTGGACGTGGACATGGCCATCATCGCCATCGGGGCCGGCGCCAATCCACTACTGACCCGCAGCACCGGCAACCTGACGCTGAACCGCCGCGGCTACATCGTGGCCGACGCCAACGGCCGCACCAGCCGGCCCGGCGTATGGGCGGGCGGCGACATCGTTACCGGCAGCGCCACCGTCATCCTGGCGATGGGCGCCGGCCGGACCTCGGCCACCGACATCCATCAGTGGCTCTGCACCGGCCATTCGGCCCGCAACGGCGCCGCTTCCGCCGACTGGAACACGCAAGCTGCCGCCCAATGACTTTCTGGGGAACGCTAGTCTTCGCTGATCTTCGCTAATAGAGGCAATTAGTGAAGATTAGTGGAAATCAGCGTTCCCTTCTTGAGCTTCCGATGGCCGGGAGTCCTTAGGTGGCTCTCGGCTATTCACCATTTTTCGTTCTTCCGCGGAATTCGGCGGAGAGAACCGCCGGCCGAGCGTCTGGTATTATGAACAGGCAACGGGTGCTGCATGGCGGACGTTCCGGACCTTGTTAAACGGTCGAAAGCGGGCGACCGCCAGGCATTTGCCGATCTGTACGATCAGTTT
>JAJYGU010000248.1 GCA_021784975.1 Planctomycetota bacterium | reverse complement strand
CATCGTCAAATACAGCGGCGCCTGGGCCCTGCCGCCCTACCCAGTGTTGTTTGTCACCATGGCCGCCCTGCTGGCCGCCGCCGCGGTGTGGTACGCGATTTCCAGCCGGCGGCGGGCCACGAGAGCTGCCTGAAGCGATTGGTCACCGCGGAGGACGCGAAGTAAGACATGGAAGTTTCCAAATGTGCGACGGGGGCCCTGCGCCGGTAGAGACGGCCGATCTTTCGTCGTGAGTCCCTTTCCGCAGTGCGTTTCTCCGCGTCCCCTGCGACCTCCGCGGTGGCTTATCCGAGCTAGGATTTCGAACTTCCGATTGCGGACTTGTTCGCCGCTCTATGCGCGGTTCCTACGGCACCTCCGGCAGCAGGTTCCAGATCAAGACGCTGGTATCAGCCATGCCGCAGGCCAGTCGCTTGCCGTCGGGCGAAAAGGCCAGCGTATCCTGCCCTCCAGCAAGCACGTCGGGAACCGGCGCAATTGCGTGCAGGGCCCTTCCACTGGCGGCATCGAGAAACTCGATCCGGTTGTTCGGCGGTCGCATGGCCACCGCCAACTCCTTGCCGTCCGACGAGAACGCCAACTGCCCGTCGAACTCATCGCGCAGCGGTTGCCGCCAAATTTCCTTGCCGGAGAGCGAGTCGACGGCGGTCAGAATGAAGTGCTGTGAAGCCTCAAACCAGATGCCGCCGCTAGCCAAGCGAACCTGGCGGGGCTTGCCGGTGGCGACGATCAAGGCGAGCCGCTTCCCATCCGGCGAGACTGCCATCGGGCGAAGCTGTGACTTCACGCTGATCTGTTGGACCTCCTTGCCGCGGTCAACGTCGAAAACATAGACCTTCTGGAAATGCTGGAGCACCAGGAACTTGCCATCCGCTGAAAACCTGGCCCAACGCAGCATGAATCGCCAGTCGCGCATGGGATCAGGCGGCCGCTTGGCCCGGTCCACGTCGTCCGGGGCGAAATCGCTGGGCCGGATCTCGCACTGGCGGATCATCTTGCCGGTGGCCACGTCCCAGACCCGCAACTTGGCGTCGTCTTTGCCCCATGTAACAAACGTCCGGCTGTCGGGCGCAAAAGCGACCGGGCGCCGGCCGCCAGAGTAGCCGTGGCCCGGCAGCCGATAAGCTTCCTTGCCACTGGCCGCCTCCCACAAGCGCACCCCGTCGGCGTTGTCGGACAGGTGCAATTTCCCGTCAGCCTGCTTCTCGATCCGGGTGCTATCCAACGCGTTCGAGGCGATCCATTTGCCGTTGGTTGAGACGGCAATCTCCGGCCACCCGCTATCGAGCCGCAGGGCCAATTGCGGTCGCCCCGTATTCGTATTCCACGTGCGAATCATGCCGTCGTAACTCGCGGTGACGACGGTCTTGCCGTCCGGAGAGAATACCACGTTTCGCAACATTTGATCGTGACCGACGGCGTCGCGGGCCATTTCTTCGCCCGAAGGGAGGTTCCACATCTTGACCCGCGCTGCCCTGGCCTCCCACTCGCAGGCGGCCAGCCAGTGCCCATCCCGCGAGATGGCCAGAGTGCGGGCTTCAAACGGCGTGGAATCGATGCGCCGCGCGATTTCTCCGGTTTCGACGTTCCAGACGAGCACCGCCTTCTCGAGTCGGTCCGAAGGAACCACTACGAACTTGCCGTCAGGAGTGAACACCAAGCCTTCAGACTGAGAGACTTTACCTCTCTGAAGTGCATGAATCATCTTGCGCGCTTTCAGGTCCCATAGCCATGCGTTACCCCAACTGCCGGCATTGCCGATGGCCAGAAGCTTGCCGTCGGGCGAGAAACGCACGCCCTCCGACTGCCATGGTGCCTGCCGAAGCTTTACCGGCGGCTGGTCGGACCGCCATGTCCAGATCACGGCGTTGTAAGATACGGCGGCAATTTGTTGGCCGTCGGGCGAAACGTCGATGCGTCCATTGTACCGGCCCGCAAAGCTTGTCTTCGCTAACAATTCGCCCTTTTCAATGTCCCAGACTGTAATCGCGAGGTCTGGCGGCGGCAGGTCGCGACTGTGGTCGTGCAGAATCACGATATTCTTGCCATCCGGCGTGAAGCGGCAGTCTTGGCAGCCGCCGCCATGGGCCGGGGTCCACTCGATCCGGCTCCGCTCTTTGCCCGTCTCAAGGTCGAAAAAGGTCACCGAGTGCAGGATGTCGCTTAGCTCGGCGTCGAATCGCTGGCCCCCGACGGCAGCCACCTGCCCGTCCGGTGAGATCGCCAGCGTCCGGTAAGGTTGCTTCGGCAAGGCGATTTCTCGCAACAACTTGCCGCTCCGCGCTTGCCAGAACCGCAGCTTCTCGCCTTCCAACGTTACCAGGGTGCTGCTCTCACCGACGAAAGCCATCCCCCTTACGCTGCCGGAGGTGCGAAAGCGAACCGTCCCCAGCCGCACCGCGGCCCCGACCGGAATCGGATCACCGTATAAGTCAACCGGCTGCGACGCACTTGCCGGCATGGCGACGGCCGCGGGCTTACCGTCCGCCGCTCGGGCCGCCGCGGATTGCACGATGCCGAGTGTCACGATAGCGCCCGAAGCGACAAGGCTGACGCCGATCACCCAGCGGTGAAACAATGGCCTGCCGAACGTCATGGATCGAGTGTTCACGACTTGGGTCTCCCGGGAAAAAGAGGTTTCTTGAGACGCCACACTCCTGAAGAAGCATTCTGAAGAGCTCGCGGCTTTTGTCAAGCAAGGCCCGGTGGTGGAGGCGTTCCCGTTCTTGCATCGGGCACCAGCGCCACCGGTGCCGCGGAGCGGCAAAACGTGAGTAGCCGGGAGTGGAGCGCGTCGCAACCCGCGGTAGTCAAATTCGTATGTCCCATGCCGCGCCGCGGCATCACCATCGCGCGATTGTGCACGATCGTAGCGCCGCTACGCGGCTTTCGTGGGTTTCCGCTCGCAACCAGGGGTTTCGCTGCGCTTCACCCCTGGCTACTCGAGTCACGCCGCTCCGCGGCAGTTTGCCCAGCGATTCGCGCCACACGGCCCGATCATGGGTGCGCAGAGATG
>JAJYGU010000309.1 GCA_021784975.1 Planctomycetota bacterium | reverse complement strand
GTTGGGATGGATGCCCACCGCCGCGAAGAGGCTGAATTGTCGGGCGGTTTCTAGCGCCGCTTGGCTGGTGGCGGCATCGATGCCCACGCACAAGATCGGGGCCACTCCGGCGGCAGCCGCCCGGGCGACCACTTCCGCCCGGCCGGCGGCCAACTCGAGCAGGTCGAGGTGGGCGTGGGTGTCGAAGAACGGTCCGGGCAAGCTCATGGACTTGCCCGGGCTGCCTCACGGAGGAGGTCCAGATGGCCGCGGACGTTGCCGCGGATTTCCTCGGCCAGCGCGTGCAAGGCCGGCTCGCCGTCGAGGGCCGGCAGACAACCATCGATCTGCACAAGGTCCTCTTCTTGCGACTCGATCACTTCCGGCAGCAGGAATTCCAGCGACAGGTCGTTCTTGGCGGCAAACCGGGACGAGAACCGCCCGGGATCGGGACGGCCGCCCAGCGCGGTAACCGCCTCGGCCACCCGCTGCGCGTAGCGGCGGCGATCGGCCACCAGCCGCTCCAATGCCGCCTGCAACGGTTGATGCCCCGGCCGCACCCAGGGCCGGGCGTCGGCCAGATACATCGGCAGCGACCGGCAAACGACCTGCAGCAGTTGGTTCAGGGCGGAAACGGCTTCCAGGGAAATCATCGCATACACGTCTGGGGCTCCCAGGCTCAATACAAGAGGGTCGAGGCCGCTGCCCGCGCCCAATTCAGCAATCCGCCCGCGAAAAAGAACAACAAGACCACCGGGACGGTCAACACCATGCAATACGAGCCGGCCATCGACACGAGCGGAATCGTCGGCGCCGGCCGGTGGAGCGGCTCCGCCGAGAGGGTCATCACCTTGACCACCCGCAGATAGTAGAACAGGCTGAGCAAGGTGTTCAGCGCCCCGATGGCCAACACGATCCACAGCTTGGCGCTAATGAGCGAGAGGAAGATGAACCACTTGGCGACGAAGCCCGACAGCGGCGGCAGTCCGAGCAGGCTGAACATGACCACCGCCATGCAGACCGTCAGCCCCGGCGAGCGGCGCACCATGCCCGCATACTCGCGCAGATCCTCGCTCCCCAACTCATTGCGGAGGAAGGCCACGATGGCGAAGGCGGCCAGGTTCATGAACAGGTAGATGGCCAGGTAGACGCACAACGAGGCCACGGCGGCGCGGGCTTCGCCCATATCGACGCCGACTAGAGCCACAGCGGCGGCCACCGGCATCATCATGTAGCCGGCATGCGCGATGGTGGAATAGGCCAGCAGCCGTTTCATGTTGTTCTGACCATAGGCCGCCAGATTGCCGAAGGTGCAAGTCACCACGGCCAACATGCCCACCAGGACCACGATGTAATGTCTGACCGGCGCCAGCACGGCCAGCATGGCGGGATCGGGGTGGAAGGAAAATCCCAGGGCCAGCCGCACCAGCAGCCCGAGGGCCGCGGCCTTCGAGGCGATGGAGAGGAAGGCGGCCACTTCGGCGGTGGCCCCCTCGAACACGTCGGGGGCCCAGAAGTGGAAGGGGAAGGCCGACAGCTTGAAGCCTACGCCCACCATCAGCATCAGTCCGCCCAAAACCAGTACCAGCCCGCGGTCGAGGCCGCCGCCGCTTTGGATGAGCATCGCCAGGCGAGTGGACATGGTGGGCAGATGGGCGGTGCCCAGCACTCCCACCAGCAAACTCAGGCCGTAGAGCATGATCCCGGCCGCCCCGGCTCCGAACACGGCGTATTTCAAGGAGGCCTCGCTGCTGCGGGGCTGTTGCCGCTGGGTGCCGGCCAACACGTAGCAGGGAACGCTGGCCAGTTCCACTCCCATGGCCACCATCAGAATATGGTTGGCGGAAATCATCAAGCACATGCCTACCAGCGCACCCAGCATCAGCACATAGAACTCGGTCATGTCGTCTTGACTGGCCACGCCGCTGACCTGGGTAAAGGTGGTGAACAAGATGGCGAACAGCAATAAGAGCAGCCGCAAGAAGACCGAAAAACTGTCAGACACCAGGACGCCGGTGAAAATCGAGTGGGCCGGTGGAATAGCATCGGAGGCCCAGCTCCACGGATAGGCGAACCAGAGCGCGGCGGCGATGCCCAGCAGCGTCAACCAGAAGGCGCTGGTGGTCCAACGCGGCAGGGCCATCTTGGCCAACAAGATGACCAGGATGGTGGCGCAGAGGGTCAACTCCGGCCGGAACGCCGAGAGCGAGGCCCCCGGGGCCAGCAAGTCGTGCATCGCGCTGTGGAGCAGATCGGAGAAGTTCACGGCTGGATCGGCTCCTGGACCGCGGGGGAATGGTCTTTGACGTTGGCCGTCCAGTTGGCCATCACGGTCACCGTCTTATTGACCGTGGGGGTGATGTAGTTCCAGAGCGCCTGCGGGTAGACGCCGAACAGGATGGCGAAGGCCAGTAGCGGGGCGGCAATGGCCACCTCGCGGCGGCTCATGGGCTTCAGGGCTTCGGCGTGGGGGCCCTTGTATTCCGCCCCCAGGTAGACCCGCTGGATGGTCCACAGGATGTAGCCGGCCGTAAGGATCACCACCGAGGCGGCCACTACGGCCAGCACCTTGCTATAGCTCCAGACGCCGAGCACCACGAACACCTCGCCGATGAAACCACACAGGCCCGGCAAGCCGAGGGCGGCGAAAAAGATGCCCATCGAAAGACCGCCATAGACCGGCATTCGCGCAAACAAACCGCCGAACTGGTCCAGGTTGCGGTGATGGACACGCTCGTAGACTACGCCGACCAGGAAGAACATGCCAGCCGAGCTCAGGCCGTGCGCGATCATCTGGAACATGGCCCCGTTCATGGCCATCTGCCAGTAGTGCGGATCGTATTGGCTGCCGGCCACGGCGCTCCAGGCGCCGATGCCCAGCAGAACGTAGCCCATGTGGCTTACCGAGCTGTAGGCCACCAGCCGCTTGAAGTCGCTCTGGGCCATGGCTGCCAGGGCCCCGTAAATCATGCTCAGCGTCCCCAGCCCGGCAACGAACCAAGCCAACTCGTAGCCCGCGTCCGGGCAGATCGGGTAGCAGATGCGGAGCACGCCGTAGCCGCCCATCTTCAACAGCACGCCGGCCAAGATCATCGAGATCGGGGTGGGGGCCTCCACGTGGGCGTCGGGCAGCCAGGTGTGAACCGGCACCGCCGGCAATTTGATCACGAACCCGATAAACAGCAGTACGAACGCCCACCAGGAAAGCGAGTGGCTCCAGAACAAGATCTGCTGGAAGGGCGAGCCGCCGGATTGACCTAATTGCGCCAGCGCCAGCAGGTTGAAGGTGTGCGACGAGGCCAGCGGCGTGACCAGCGCCGTGCTGCCCGCGCCGAGCGGAGGAATCACCCGGCAGGCGATCAATTGATCCAGGGTCAGCCGGTTCAGGTCGCTGGCGAAGTAGAGCATCAGCATGGCCACCAGGATCATGACGCTGCCCACCAGGGTGAACAGGAAGAACTTGATGGCCGCGTATTCCCGCCGCGGTCCGCCCCAGATGCCGATCAAGAAGTACATCGGCAAGAGCATCACTTCCCAGAAGACGTAGAACAGGAAGAAGTCGAGCGAGAGGAAGACCCCCAGCATGCCGGTTTCCAGCAGCAGGAACAGAACGCAGTAGGCCCGCACGTGCTTGGTGATCGGCCAGCTCGCCCACATGGCCAGCACGCTCAGAAACGAGGTGAGCAACACCAGCGGCAGGCTGATGCCGTCGACGCCGAGAAAGTAGAAGATGTTGAACGACGGGATCCAGGCATAGCAGACCATGTTTTGCATCTGGTCGCCGCTGAGGTTGAACCGCCCCGGCAGGCCGCCTTGTCCGCCGGGCAACGCCAGCCAGACTGTCAGCAGGAACACCACCGCCGTGACCGCCAGCGAGAAGCCGCGGCACCAGCCGTCCTTCCCAGGAACCAGGCACAACAGCAAGGCCCCGGCCGCGGGCAGAAAAATAATCAGGCTCAAGAGCCAAGTCAGCACAACCTGTGGATCGTTGAAGTCGAACAGCGACATGGTAGATGGGGAAGATGAATTGCCGGGTTTTCTTACATTCCCGCCGCCAGGGCGAGGTTCCAATAGAGACTCATGACCACGAACAGCATGACCGTGCCGACCGCCAGCCACATAACGTACTGACGGACGTTGCCGGTTTGGAGCCGGCGCAGCCGCAGGCCGACGGCATAGGTCCACTGCGCGACCAGGTTCACCAGGCGGTCGACAAACAGGCGGTCGAACCAGTCATCAAAGCGGGCGACGGCTGCGACGCTGATGGCCAGGTGATCGATCAACCAGTCGATCCCTCGCTGGTCGCAGGCGGCCACCCAGCCCGAAATCCGCAACACCGGCCGGACCAGGGCGAAAGAATACAACTCGTCGAACCACCACTTGTGAACCAGGAAACGGTGGATGCCGGCGAAGGTCCGCCGGGCGTCCTCCGGGTCCCACTTCCGCACGCCGTAGAAGGCGGTGGCCAGCACGAAGCCGATCAGGGCCGCCAAGAAAGCCACCAGTTCGGCGGGTGTGTGAATTTGCGGCACGTGAGCTTCATGCTCGAAGGGCATGGTGACACCGGGCAGGAAGACTCCGTGGGCGATGCTTTGCTCGACCGGCCGTGCCTGCTCCAGAAGCGGCTGCAAGCCGTAGCCCGTGCCGAACAGGTTCCAGGCGGCAACCACCGAGAGGGTGGCCAGAATCACCAAAGGCACCGTCATCACCTTGGGCGATTCGTGGGCGTGGTGGTGGATATGCTCGTCGCGCGGCTCACCGGCAAAGGTCAGATACCACATCCGAAAGATGTAGCAGGCAGTCATGCCCGCCCCAATAACGGCAACGTAGAAGAATAACCCGCCGAAAGGCGGGTTGGACGCCCGGAACGACAACGCCTGGGCAACAATCAAGTCCTTCGAATAGAAGCCGCTGAAACCCACTGCCAGCAGCGGCACGCCGGCGCCGGCAATCGCCAGGCAGCCGACCAACATGGTGATCGCGGTGTAGGGCATTTTCTTCAGCAGCCCGCCCATCCGCGGCATCTCGTTGGTGCCGCAGGCGTGGATGACCGAGCCGGAACACAGGAAGAGCAAAGACTTGAAGCAGGCGTGCGTAAACAAGTGCAGGATGCCGGCCAGCCAACCGCCCAGGCCCAGAGCCAGCATCATATAGCCCAACTGGCTGACGGTGGAATAGGCCAGCACCCGCTTGATGTCGGTGGCCGTCAGCGCGATGCTGGCGGCAAGGAACAGGGTGATGCAGCCGACAATAGCGACCACCAGCAAGACCTCCGGCGTGAACACGGGATAGAAACGCCCGACCAGGTAGACACCGGCGGCCACCATGGTGGCCGCGTGAATCAAGGCGCTAACCGGGGTGGGACCTTCCATCGCGTCCGGTAGCCATAAGTGCAGCGGGAACTGGGCGCTTTTGCCCACGCAGCCGCAGAAGATGCCCAAGCCGGCCACTACCAGCAGCCCATAGCCGAGACCTTGCGAGCGCCAGCCGCGCAACTGGCCGGCGATCGCGGCAGTGGCGGTCCGAGTGTCGCGGCGGTGGGCCAGCACGATGCGTTCGATCTGCGGGCGGCTCGCGAGCTTGACCATGCCATCCGGGACCTGCAATTGGTGTTTGGTTTCGGCGGGCCGCACCTGGCTGAAGATGCCGGGCAGGGTCACCCTATGGCCGGCCGTGTCGACTGCTCGATAGTCGCCAAAGGAGAGCGTGCCCATGCCGGTCCACAAGGCCATCATCCCGATAATCATGCCGAAATCGCCCACTCGGTTGACAATAAACGCCTTATTGCCGGCATTCGAGGCGCTGGTCCGTTCGCGATAGAAGCCGATCAACAGATAGGAGCAAATGCCCACCAGCTCCCAGAACACGAACACCATCGCCACGTTGCCGGCCAACACCAGGCCGAGCATGCTGAAACAGAACAGCGACAGGTACTGGAAGAAGCGGCAAAACCGGCCGCGGCGGCGCAACGGCTGACCATTGGCCAGCGGCGCCAGCGGATCCACCACCTCCGAGAGCTCCTCGTGCATGTATCCGATCGAGTAGACGTGGATGCACGATGAGACGAAGGTGACCATGCAGAACATGGCCAGCGTCAGGGAGTCGATATAGTAGCCGATGCCGATTCGCAAGGGCCCAAACACGCCCAGCGCGTACCACTCGCCGGAGAGGGCCTTGGCTGACTCCGCGGCCACGCGCTCCGCAGCGTGCCCGCCAGGGTTCGGCGCCGACAGCGGGTTTTGCAAGAGCCAAAGGACCAATGCCGCGAACGAGAGGGCGAAGGCGGTGGCAATGGCCGCGGTGGCCACCAGGGCCGCGTGCTTGCCGGCCTTGCCCATCCGCGGGCCGAAAAACACAATCAGCACGAACGAGGCCAGCGGCAGAAGCCAGGCGAGTCCCAGTAGCGATGGTATGAGGTTGGAATTGGCGGTCATGATTTCACGAGGCAGGTGGAGACGAGCCCTCACCCTAGCCCTCTCCCGACCAACCTTCAGTCGGTGCGCGAAGAGGGGAAATCTACTTACCCTTTCAGTTCTTCCGCGCGATCCACGTCGACCGTGGCATGCGTGTGGTAAAAGTTCAAGGCGATGGCCAGGGCCCCCGCGGCTTCGGCGGCGGCCAGGATTATTACGAACAAGGCGATGGCCTGGCCATCGAGCCCCAGCCCGTCGCTCGTCCCACCGCGAAGCAGCCGGCTGCCAAAGGCCACGAAGTTCAGGTTCGCGCCGTTCAGGACCAGTTCAATGCCCATCAACACCCCCAAAATGTTGCGTTTGGTGGCCATGCACAGGAAGCCGCACACAAACAACACCGCGCTGACGGCCAGGTAGTGCGAAAGACCGACGGGTTGGGTGAGGAGGTTCATCATTGGGCGGACGGTTATCTTGCTGATCTCAACTGTCTAGGATTTGGTACTTCGCGAGTTGGTTCAAGTCATTTCTGTGCGGCCCCTAACGGCGGAGCGGAACGGCCCCCAAGGCCTATTGGCCGGGGGCCGAGCGCCCGCTTGGCTCGAGCCAGATAGGCCGCGCCGACCAGAACCACCACCAGGTGAACGGAAATGATCTCGAAGGCCAACAGGTAGCCCGACATGCCCTTGCGGAGGACCGGATCGGGCCGCTCCAGCTTGTCGACGCGGACTCCCATCAAGGCCAAGCCGAGGGTGGCGGCGGTCGGGGCCGGGGCGGCCTGCGGCACCAGCGGCTTGGGGGCCATCCACTGCGGCACGCTGAAGGCGGCCTGGAGGAGCACCGCCAACAAAGCCCCGCCGATGATCGTCGCCAAGATCCATTGGCCTCCGCCGGTCTGCATGGAAACAAAGGGCCCGCGGGCGGTCAACATCACGCCGAACACCAGCAGGACCATCGTCCCGCCGACGTACACCATCAGTTGCACGGCGCCGACAAACTCCGTCCCCGCCAAAAAGAACAGCCCGGCCACCGCTCCCAAGGACGCCACCAGGCAGCAGGCCATGCGGACAATGTTGTTGGTGACCACCACTCCGACGGCGAACCCGCAGGCCAACATCGCAAACAGCCAGAAGAAGATCGTGTGCCAGTTCACCGCGTCCATACTACATCCATCGGTTCCGGTTCGTGGTGTGCCTGTTTTTCGGCAGGCCGCGGCGGGCCGGGTGCCTGCTCGCGCCGCACGGCCGTCGCCGCGTTTACTGTCGACGGCGACCAAAGCTGCTCAGCCTGCGTCCACACCCCGCCGGGCAGCAGGTACATCCACAGCATCACCCCGGCCAACATGGCCGAGGCCAGCGGCACACAGTATTTCAGACAGGTGGTCATCACCTGATCGATCCGCAACCGCGGCAGCGTCCAGCGGAGCCAAATCATGCAGGTGATGCCCAGCACGCCCTTGGCGATAAAGTTGCACATGCCCAACAGATTGCCGATCCAACCCGCCAACGGATGCACGGCGGGTGTAAGGTGCAGCAGGCTGGCGATCGGGATCGGCCCGTTCCAGCCGCCCAGAAACAGCACCGAGGCCAGCCCGCTGACGAGGAACATTGCCGGGTACTCGGCCATGAAGAAGACCACCCAGCGGAAGCCGGAGTATTCCGTCAGGAAGCCGGCCACCAGCTCGCTTTCCGCCTCGGCCAGGTCGAAGGGGGCCCGGTTCGTGCTGGCCACCGCACAGGTCATGTAGATCCAGAAGGTGGCGAAAGTGAACGGGTCGTGGAAGACGTGCCAATGCCAGAACCAACCGGCCTGGTGGTTGCCGATCTCGACCAGGTCCATGCTGCCGACGATCAACACCGGCACCACCACGCACAAGGCCATCGGCACTTCATAGCTCACTACCTGGGCGGCCTCGCGCATGGCCCCGTAGAGCGACCATTTCGAGCCCGAAGCATAGCCGCCCAAGATCACCCCGAACACTTCCAGACCCGACACGGCCAGGATGAAGAACACGCCCACGTTCAGCCGCAAGGCAACCCAATTGTTGGCGAACGGGAGGGCGAGGAATACGCAAAAGGCGGTGCAGAAACTGATGTAGGGGGCCAGTCGGAACAGCGGCCCGTCGGCAGCGGCCGGGATGATGTCTTCCTTACAGAGCAGTTTCAATCCGTCGGCTGGCGGCTGCAGCCAGCCAAAGCGGCCGCCCACGCGGGTTGGCCCGAGACGGTCCTGGATCCGCGCCGAGACCTTGCGTTCCAGCCAGATCGAGATCGCCGCCGAGCCGAGGGCCACCGCCAACAGCAGCGCACACTGGATCAAGGCGGCTACGCTATAGGCCAGCCAGGCAGGCGCCGAGATGCTCAACAGGAATTCTGCCATTTATCGGTCAATCTCTCCCAGCACCAGGTCCAAGGAACCGATAATCGCCGGCACATCGGCCACCAGCACGCCGCGGCAAAGTTCGGAGGCCACCGACAGGTTGCAAAAACTGCTGCTGCGAATCCGCACCCGCGAGGGGATCGGCGAGCCGTCACTCTTGACCATAAAGCCCATCTGCCCTTTGGGCGCCTCGGTCTCCAGATAGACCTCGCCTTGAGGCAGTTTTTTCTTCAGCGGGATGGGCTTATCGACCTCCCCGGCGGCGGCGGCGTATTTGGCCATCGCCTGCCGCACCAACTCCATCGACTCCACCACCTCCAGCATGCGGACGTAGAAGCGGTGCCAACTGTCGCCCAAGCAAGCGGCAGCGGGCACGGGCGGATAGGGATGGTCCTGCGGATAGCGGCCCTCGGTTTGGGCGATGACTTCAAACTGGTAGCCGTCGTACATCTCGGTGTAGAACGGGTCGCCATCGCGGCGGAGATCCCAGGCCACCCCGCAGCCGCGGAGCACCGGCCCGGTGCAGCCGTAGTCGATGGCCGTGGCCGCCGGCAGCACGCCGACGCCGGCGGTGCGGCGAACGAAGACCGCGTTGCTCGTCAACACGGCGTGCAACTCGTCGACGACCGGCGCGAACTCGGTCAAGAATTGTTCGCATTGGGACAGCCAGCCGGGCGGCAGGTCGGCCGTCACCCCGCCCACCGTGATGTAACTGCACGTCAGCCGCGCGCCACAGGCCGCTTCAAACAAGTTGAGGATCTTTTCCCGATCGCGGAAGGTCCAGGTAAACGGGGTAAAGCTGCCCAGATCGAGCCCATAGCAGCCCGCGGCTACCAGGTGGCTGGCGATCCGCCCCAACTCGGCCATGATCACCCGCAGATGGCGGGTCTTCTCCGAGACTTTCAGGCCCAGCAGCTTCTCGACCGTCAGCGACCAGCCGAGGTTCATGTTCATCGCCGACAGGTAGTCGAGCCGATCGGTATAGGGAAGAAACTGCCGCGGGCTGAGATGCTCGCCGATCTTCTCGGCGCAGCGATGCAGGTAGCCGATGTGCGGGGTGACTTCGGTGACCACCTCGCCGTCGGTGCGCAGCACCAGCCGCAACACCCCGTGCGTGCTGGGGTGCTGGGGGCCCATGTTGATCAGCATCTCGTCCGTATGGACGTCGAACTCGACGGCTTCCGGCTGGACTTGATTGATTGGCATCCGCCTACCTCGCCGGAATTCCGTGATACTCGCGGGGCATCTCATAGTCCTTGCGCAACGGATGGCCGACCCAGTCTTCCGGGCAAAGGATCCGCCGCAGGTCGGGATGGCCGACAAAGCATACCCCCATCAAATCGAACACCTCGCGCTCGTGCCACTTGGCAGCGCTCCAGATGTCACTCACCGTGGGCACCTCGGGCAAGCGGCCCGGGGTGTCCTCGTGCCACCGCGGCAGCCGCGTCCGCAGCACCAGCCGGTGCCGATGTCGGGTGCTCGACAGGTGGTAGATCAGTTCGAGGTGCGGCTCCCAGTCGGGCTGCTCTGCCTTCTTCGCGGCTGACTTCTTCGCATCGAGCTCGATATCGTCCACTCCGGTGATGCAGTGCAGCATGTCGAACCACAGGTCCTGCGAGTCGCGCA
This sequence comes from Planctomycetota bacterium, assembly GCA_021784975.1. Lineage (GTDB taxonomy): Bacteria > Planctomycetota > Planctomycetia > Pirellulales > Thermoguttaceae > JAJYGU01. Next base: position 4,204 of record JAJYGU010000309.1, on the reverse strand, counting down.
GGTAGCGGCCGATCTCGGGCAGGCCCTCCGGCCGGACCTCGATCCACGGGTCAATGGCCTCGAACCCAGTGGCCGCCAGCCAGGGTTGGAAAGCCCGCGCAAGCCGGCTGTGGATCTCCTGAATGTTCATCGGACGGGTTCGCTCCACAATTGCCGGGCGGTGGCCGTCTCGGCGGGAATCGGTGGATGCCGCACCGCCCGGACCCAGTCCAAGTCGCCGCGACTCCACACGAAAGCAAAGCCGACCAGCAAGACCGCGAAGAATACGCCCAGATCGAGCATCGAGGCGGCCGCCAGGGTGTGGAACTGAGCTTCCACCTGCTGGGCCGCGTCCGGGCCGCGTGGCGGTCCGGCGGCGGAAACCGCCTGCGGCGCCAACTCGGCCGCGGGCGGAACTCCCAGCTCGTGGTACGTTTGCGCCACCAGCGGGCTGAGCTGGGCCACCGGCGGCTGCGGCCGAGACTTGCCGCCCGCGGGGTCGGCCGTTGCCACCGTGATCGCGACGTTCGGATTCAAGATGTGGACCGCCTGTCCGAAGATCGCGGCCGTCGGAAAGAACATCGCCACCTCGACCTCGAACACCAGAAACACCAGGGCGACCACATAGAATCGCAGGTCGAACTGTACCGTGCCCGGTCCGATCGCCGGCTCGCCGCACTCATAGGCCTCGAGCTTCACCGCGTCGGGTGAGTGCGCACGTACCAGCTTTCCGAGCAGGAGCGACGCAAAGACGAACAGAAATCCTACGCTGGCAAACAGGGCCAGATAGGCAACAATCGCGGTCGGCATCATGAACGAAGCATCAATTGCCTACAGCAACTCCCTTCTCGCACACCCGTCTTGCGAGATCCATCTCTTTTTTCAGACCCCCGAAACAGCCAAAAGCCTGGATTTTACCTTATTGCCGAGGTCTTGCAAGTGCGGCCAGCCAGCAGGTCTGCCGTCAACGGCCGCCGATCGGCGACCGCCGCCCCCGGGGGATGCCAATAAAGGACCTCGCGTTCCCCCAACTTCCAAGACAAGCACACCTTCCGGTCCTCCAGAGTGGAAGGGAAGGTGACGAGGCCCTCCGGCCCATTAATCAGCTCGACGCCGATCGCCCGCAATTCTTCCACGTATTCGCGCAACTGCCGCTTGTCCTTTTCCAACTCATCCTCGATTTGCACCAACTCCTGATGATACAGGTCGCCGTCGTTAGGGTCCCGGCCGGCCATCAGAAACGATAGCCGGCGGCGGCGCTCAATAACCTCGCGCGACAACGCAGCCAGATCGCCCACGATGACTCGAACCAGCGGCAGGGTGGCGTTGGCCTCGCTGACGGTGAACGACTCACGACGGCCCCGGTGCTTCCGCGACATCAACCACATCCTCCTTGCGGCGCGCTCCTTGGCGCAGGCAGTGATCGGCTAGCCATTGGGTTCATAATGTACCGGCTTGGTGATGACCTTGGCGTTGGCGACCACGGCGGCGTTCAAAGTTCCTTGTCCCCACGCGATCTGTCGGGGCAGCTTGGCAAAATCGACCACGGCCCCCTCGCGGCTGCGGCAGCTCAGGTCGTACGAAGAGCCCATCCGCAGGCCGCCGACGGAGCAACCTTCCGTGCATATCGCACAAAACATGCACTTCCCGTAGTCGATGGTGAAACTCGTCACCTGGAATCCTTTCCGCCCCGCCACCCGCTCCTTGCCAACGTAGATACAGTTGGCCGGGCACTCTCGGGCGCACCGCTCGCAAGCAATGCATACCGTCAGGTTGTAGCGGTGAAAGCCGCGAAACCGCGGGGACACCTGCAGGGGCAACTCGGGATACTCGTAGTGCTCGGTGAACGTGAGACGATGCGGGTCGTAGGTGCGAACCCAATATCGCATACATACCCGTAATGCCTGGGCCACCGTGACCACCGCGTCAAAGACGTTGCGAAACCATCGCCGCATAATAGCTCAAGTCCTGAAAAAGGGGATTATAAGGGGCATCGTTAGCGGTCCGCAAGGCTTGCTGGCCTAAGCTCTGGGTGATTGTTCGGAAAGGCGCTCAGGCCGAGCGACTCCGCTGCGCCCAGGCCGCACGAAACGCTGCGCGGCGCGCCACGGCTCCTTAGACCTTTCGAAACCCGGCAGCGCGACCTGGCCGCGTGAAGTCAATTAGAATGATTGTATCAGATTCTTGCGGTCGTGGCTGGGCAGAGTGTGCGGCAGCCGGGACGGCTTGGCGTACCGACGCCCCAACGCAGAGAAACGGCCCGGACCTGAGGAGTTGCGACCTCGGGGTGCCCGTTTTCCACCGCGCAAGGCAACGTCCGTCGCAAATGAGAATCCTTTCACACTTTCTCGACGTTCGCGTTTGTTGACGGCTATGGAGCCGGTACTTTTCCCGCGGTTCTACCAATATCAATATTTCAATAGGGAAGTTGCCTGGCGGCCTTCTCGTCGTGGCCGTTGGGCGGTTGTCGCGGCGCCGACGCGACGGCGCTGGCCGAGATTCCATGTCCTATCTCCTTTGCAGGCAGTCACTTGCGCGTAAACTTCTGAAGGCGAGACCGGCGAGCTTGCGCAGAGGGAAAAGCCAGCGGCAAGGGAAAGATCACCGCGGACTTGCGATTTTTGTGCCAACTGGGTGAGAAATCCGCAAGAAACTCGTTTCCCAGGCCAAAATGTGCTTGACTTCCCACGATTCCGGCGTATCGTAAAGTGAGAGCGGTGGCTATGCGCACAGGCGTAGGAAGCGTTTGGCCGAGGATTCGCGGGCAGGTTTCCTCAGCGAAAGAGAGCGAAGGAAAGTGCCATGTTGGTGTTATCCCGCAAGAAAAACGAGAGTATTGTCATCAATGATGACATTACGATCGTGGTGGTCGAGATTCGCGGCGATAAGGTTCGCCTGGGGGTGGAGGCCCCGAAGGAAGTGCCAGTCCATCGACGCGAGGTGTTCGATGCGATCCGCCGCAACGAGGAAGCCAACAAGGCTCCAAGCAAGGCAGATGCCGCCGGTGCTAGCGGCGAAACGTAGCTCTCTTGCCGTCTAGGTTCTCGCAGATCATCTCGACGCTGTCTTCTTTTTTTGCCCATTTTCGCGCATCCCCTTCTTCCCCTGTGCGGCTCTCTGAGTAGTTGGGTGCCACTGCTGGCTTGTCCAGCGTGCTGCAAGCACGAGACGGTACGGATTCTTGTGTCATGCCGATGTGGCACGGCCATCTTGGCCGTGTCTTCCCACGGGCTGGAAGCCCGTGCCACAAAATTCCGTACATTCCGCACGCACGGTTGGACAACCCAATCGTGGCACCCGCAAGCGTCCGGCCTGCGCGCCCCCTTGACGGTCGCCACCTCCGGAAGCTATACCAACGATCTTGCCGGCCCCGTCGTCTAGAGGCCCAGGACACAGGCCTTTCACGCCTGCAACACGGGTTCAAATCCCGTCGGGGTCACTGCTGGCCTGATTCTCCCAGCCGGAACAGCTCGCGAGCGTTTTGGCTGAGGATCTTGGCCTCGCTGGCAGCCGGCAGGCCAGTGGCATGCAGGCTGTCGAGGATCAGCTTCGGCGACACCCACGGGTGATCGCTGGCGAACACCAGCCGCTCCACCCCAACTACCTCGGCCGCCAAGCGGATCGCTTGAGGCAACGGCGAGGCGATATCGAGATACACCTGACGCAGATAGGCGCTCGGGGCCTTGGTCAGGTATCGCGGCCCGCGCTTCAGCACTTGGATCTGATGGTCCAGCCGCCCGATAATGAACGGCAAGGTGCCGCCGAGATGAGGGCAGACCAGTTTCAGCCGCGGGTACTGGTCGAGCAGCCCGGAAAGGATGATCCGCGTCAGGGCGATGGTGTCGTCGAACATGTTGCCCAAGGTGGAAATCATCTCGTAGTCTTTCACCAACGGCGCGGTCACCGGCAAGGCGGGATGGAGCAGGATCGGCAGGTCGAGGGCCTCGGCTCGGGCAAACAACCAGCGGAACTGCGGCTCGTCGGGAAAATGGCCGGCCAAGTTGGTGTAAAGCAGGATGCCTCGGACGCCAAGCCCCTCGACGCAGCGGTCTAATTCGGCCCGGGCCGCCTTTTCATCTTGCAGCGGCAACACACACAGCCCGAAAAACCGCGAGGGATCCCGCCGCACAATTCCGGCTATGTAGTCGTTGAGCATGCGGGCGACCGCCGGCCCCTCGGCGCCGAACCATTCGGGGCCCGGATCGTTGATGCTCAGGGCGGCCAG
>JAJYGU010000288.1 GCA_021784975.1 Planctomycetota bacterium | reverse complement strand
CCTGGTGTTCACCCGCGAGGACTTGGACAAGCAGTTCAAGCGGCTGTAGCGGGCAGAGGTCAGAGATCCGAGATCAGGGGTCGGGTGGCGGGCGGCCAACAGCGGCCCACGACTTCTTGGAAATAATTTTGGGACACGGCCCCACCAAAGTCTCTGCACGCCGTAGGCATCGAGCGGTCCGCCCGCGCTCACGATTTCCGCTTCGCTTGAGGCGGCGGCGAAGCCGGCGGGGTTAGCGGCGGTGACAGTTCCTCCGGCTTGACCCGCATGCCCGGCCGCAGCCCTTGCACGCCCGAGACGACCACCCGATCCTTGGCCGTGAGCCCTTCCTCGACGGCTCGCAGCCCGTCGTGCAACTGTCCGAGTTTCACCGCGCGTGGTTCGACGACGGTACAGCCTTCCTTGGTGGTGACGACAAATACGTGCGGACGTTGGACTTGTCTGCCGAAGGACGCTGCTCGGCCTCCGAACGCCAAGCCTGTGTTCTGGTTGCTAGGCACCGCCTGTTCTGGGATCAAGAGCGCCTTGTGGGGACGGCTGGTCAGCACCCGCACGCGGACCGACATGCCGGGCAGGAGCGCGCCGTCTTTGTTGGCAATAGCGGCACGCCAGTGGGCCGTGCCGGTGTGGGTGTCAATGGGCACGTCGACCGACTCGACCTTGCCTTCGTATGGATACTTGCCCGAGTCGTCATAAACCGCGCCGCAAAGAACGGTCAACGCCGAACTCGCGTTACCCTTGCCTAGTATGCGTGCCTTGCGGAGGAGTTGGGGAAGCTTGCTCTGGTCCACGTCGAAAACGACGTACACCGAGTCGACCGCGACGATGGTGGCCAACGGCTCTTTGCTGTCGGCCGTCACCAGCTTGTCAATCGTAAGCGGCACGATCTGGGCGATCTTGCCGCTGATGGGGGCGGTGACCTTCGTGGCGGCAAGGTGGTCCTGGGCGAGATTCAGCGCCGCCTGCGCTGCCCGACCGGCCGCGCGGGCCTCAGTCAACTTGCTTTCCAGTTCCTTGACTTTGATTAGTAGAAAGGCGCCCGGATTCTTGGCGTTTGCCGCCTGCGCAGCGTTCAACTCGTCGCGGAAGGGACTCTCTCTGGCGAATGCGGCGTCAGACTCCGCACGCTTCTGGTCTACCTCGGCCGAGAACTCCTTCGGATCGAGTTGCACCAGCACGTCGCCCTGCTTGACGGCGGCCCCGGGTTGGAAGTTGACCTTCACAATCCGCCCGCTCACCCGCGGCCGGACCTCGGCCGTCTTCAGCGGTTCGGTTCGCCCGCCAAAGTCTTCATAGTCGCTGACTTCACGAACGACCGGATGGGCGACGGTGACGGTCGGCGGCGGAGTTTCTGCTGGCGGCGTTTTTACCAGCTCACCGAACATAAGGGGCGGCGTCTCCGCTGGCGGCGTGTGTCGCCCATTACCCCACGTAAGCCGCGCCGGTTGCGGTTGTTGGGTAGCCTGAGCGGCGCCGAATCTCGTCGCGCGGTTAGCGCCCCCCAAAAGATGCGGCTGGCCTCTCTCCAGCACCAACAAAGTAATGCCGGAGCCGGGCGTGGACTCGAAATTCTGCGGCCGCGGCTCGCCAACATGAAAGGCCATCGTCATCCGCTTGTCTTCGAGTTTGTAGATGCCCAACAGCGGCTGTCGCGACGGCGCTTGGTTTCCACGCTCCCCGGCCGCGAGAAATCGTCCAATGAGGCCGGCATCGCCCAGTACGATCTGTCGTGGCTCCTTGGTTGCATCAATGGCGAACACTGTTCGCCCGCTTGCTCCACTGGCACGGCGGATATTGGCGAATCGCCGGCCGAATTGGTCGTCGGAAAAGGAAAACCCGACAGGGGCTGTCTCATCTCCGCCCACGACCTTGCCATCCTCGACATGCTTGACGACCATCCACTCTCCTTCGATTTTCCCGACATCCACCGACGGCGAAAATCGTTCCAGCGTGAAAAGCACGTTCGCCGAGCGCGGCCCGGTCGTAAAGGCATTGGGCCGCTGCTCGCTTTCCAAGGACGGCTGATATTGGGCCAGGCAAAGCGTGAGGCGGTCGCCATCGAGCTTGTAGATGCCAAGGGCCTGCGGCGGCCCCTGCTTACGACCACCTTCAAGGTCGATCGTCGCGGGCGAGACTGTGGGATTGACACGAAAACGGGCTCCCCACTCCTGTCCTTGCTTGAAGTTCCACAAGGTCAAGAGGCCCGGCGTAACGTCAAGACGATCAGCCGATTGAGGATCCATCATTGGTCTTAACGCGCCAGGCGAGAAGAATGGCCACGACGATCCGGTCACGCCTCTCTTCTAGACGCGGACCACCTTCCAGTCGCCCTGCAAAGCGTTCAGTTCGGCGGCGGGGCTGATGGCGGACAGTTCACGAGCGGCGGGTTCGCGCGTGGCCGCGCGCGCTGGGGCGGTTTCGGTTTGCTTCACCATTCGGGTTAGCCCGACGACCAATTTACCCGGGCCGGCGAATTTCGCCGGTGGACATGGAGCGGTCACTTGCCTGGCCGGCACCGGTCCAGCAGCCATGCCTCCCATGCCCCCCATGCCTAGCGTGTTGACCGATTGCGGTGACACAGCCCAGGCTATCTTGAGTTGGTCGCCTACCAGTTCATAGATGCCATGAACGGACTCCAGACCGGGGTATAGGTCGTTGGCCAGATCGATTCTGTTGGGGTTCGCCGTCGGATCAAGGGCGTAGCCGAATATCAGTTTAGAGCCTGCAGCGGTCCCGAAAGCGAGATACTGCGGCACCGATGTTGACAGGCTGTGCCGCGAGAAGTCTACGTACTGGCCCGGACCGAAACCCAAGAACGCCGCTGCGCCGGGCGCCTCGGTGACCAACCAGTCACCCTGGATTGCCTTCTCATCCGCGGAAACGATGGCATCGGACACGCGACGCAAGACGAGTAGTTCCTTGTTGGAACCGAGTTCGGCCCAAAACTCCGTCGGCCGAAGACTTCTGGCGTCGGGGCGATTCACCTCGCCTTGGCGATCAACCGACCACAGCCCTGACGAGCAAATTTTCAACTCATTGCCTTGAAGCT
>JAJYGU010000447.1 GCA_021784975.1 Planctomycetota bacterium | reverse complement strand
TGGGTGTCCCCTTTTCAGGCCCGTGCGTGAACTGACTGTGAACATCTTTTGGGGCTCGCTAGCTTTCAATGCAGTCGGCTTCTTGCTGAGGGCAGGCAAGAGCCTGTGGCGGGGAGCCAGTAGCAATGTGTCGGTCAGCTACTCCAGCTACCAGCAATGGTTCCCAAACTCATACGAGAAGTTCAAGTTTTAGGTAAGCGTCTTGGGCGCGGGGAGGTCCGCAATGCGGATGAGCGTAATTGGAATAGTCGCCGTCTACCTCGTTGTGGCTTGCGCAGAGGTGACGCTGCATTGGTACCTTGGGACGCGCAATTCGCCACGTGCGTGCTTTCTTCGAGACGTATACTTGTACCGCGACCCAGACGGCGGAAAGGACTATTATCCGGGGCTGGTGGGGGTGATACTTCCCGCCGTTGTTCTCGGAATAGCTACTGGGAGCATTGGAAGCAGGTGGTCATGTGGCGGAGTAATTTGGTGCGTATTGGCACTGTCTGCGGCGTTCGTCGCAACTTTCCCCCTGTGCTTTTCGTGGTTCAGTAAAGGGCAGATTGCCTTCTGGCCGGAAACCAACGTGGAAAGAATCACCACTATGTTCTGGGCATTTCTGAAAGTCTGCTCGTTCTGTGCGGTCTCGGCCTATGGCGCGAGGAATGTAGCCCAGTATTACCAACACCCTGAATTGGTCGATCGACCTGCTGCAACTGTTTTGGTCCATCGAGACTCGACAACCGACAAAGAGCAGCCAGGTTCGTAGCAGAACGGTGGCGAAGATGGCGTGAACTGATTTCCGATTCTTCTTCCGATCCAAAGCGACACAGAACAGCGGCCGTGTGTAGCACGGTCGCCCTGTCCTGGTCCATCGACCCTATACAACCGACGAGAGGATGCTGATTTCAGCCAGAATGGTGGGAATTTGAGCGGTTAGAGAGTGGATTTTCCGGCAACGTCGGCAAGAGCGGCGTTGAAAACCGGCTTGCTCATTGACAATTGAAAACCGATGGCTCGATGCGGCCAGGTCGATGCGCGCACGAGCAGCGCGGTGCGCCGGAAAGACGTGCGCCGCGTCGCTCACGCCGCCCGTTTCACTTTCACGATGGGCAGGTGCTTCCTACCTTTGTGAAAGCTGACTTCGAGCGTCAGCTTCGCGCCGGGGCTGCCGCGGACGAGCGCCCAAGGCCGGGCACAAATGGAGCCGCGGGGCCAGTGGGAGCGCGGCTCAAATCGCGGCTTTCGATTGGCGGGGAAGCGGGCGAAATACACTTCGTTGGGCGTGCGGCCGTCGAGCCATGCATGCGGGCGGTGCTCGTTGTACCATTCCACGATGGAAGCAAGCTCGCCCGAGAAGGCATCGCGGCGGTATGGCACCAACAGCAAGCACGAGAGCAGGCACTTGATCGTCAAAATGGCGCGTTCAACCACAGCGATCGAGCCGTGCTTGCCGATGGCTCCGTAGCGCGGGGGCTTGATCCCCTTGCGTTTGCACCATGTGCGGAAGCCCGAGCAATCAAATTGTGAACCACGGTCGCAGACTATGTACTTGGGCGCGGTCTTCCAGCGTCTGGGTTGGCTCGTTCTGCGTGCCGCCTGTGCGCACGACGCTTGGTAGAGCGTGTCGCGTTTGACCTTGGCGATCGCTCGACCCAAGAAGCTTCGGACCTCTTCCGAAGTTGGTTGCTTCTTGAAGGCGGTGGCAGCCATTATGCGCCGCGAAAAATGATCGATCACGAACGCAACCCAATGACAGAACGGCCAACATTGCGGCAGGGCGAAGGGGAACCATGGGGTCCAGAATCCGCCGATGGGCGCCACCGTCAGGTCCACATGCCACACGTGGTTCGGGTATTTCGCCGTGACGATGCGTTGCTTGGTGACAGGTTCAGGGTCAGTGGGACCGCTCGTTGGCAGCTTGGGCCGGTGTTTCTGTTTGAGCATCCGCCCGACCGTGGTTGCTCCCAGGTGCAAACCGGCTCGGGCAAGCGTCTCGGCAATCTTGACTTTGCCCATCGTCGGGCAGAGCGTTTTGAAGCGTCGGATCATGTAGCGAACGTAGTCCGGGAAGCGGTTGACTGGGACGGGCGTTTGCACCAGGGCTTCGGGCCCATCTTCGTCGAGCCGCTTCATCCAGGCGGCGACCGTGGCGGGCGTGACCTGGAAGTTCTGGGCGGTCTGCTTCAACGACCAGCCTTGCGAGGCCTTGAGTTCGAGAATCGCCAGGCGGGCTTCCGGCGGATATCCGTCGGACCCAAGCGTGTCAAAGCCATCAGAAATGGGACCGTACGGCAATCGAGCTGCCCGTGCACCGACACTTTAACGCTTCAGAATTGGTGCGGTCCCTCGATTGACTGAGCGGCTTTGGCCCGATATGATAGTGGGTTTGCCGCTTTGAACGGTCCAAGGCGGCGAGAATCCACGACTGACCGCAGGTCTGCACTAACGCCGGACGCCCCCATCGTGGGGGACATGGCCGGTGTGCCTTTGAAGGAGTTGGTGTTTGGCTACAGTTCTGGTAAAGGACTTGATCGAGGCCGGGGTCCATTTCGGCCACCGGGCGAGCCGTTGGAACCCCAAGATGCGGCCCTATATCTATGCGCGCCGCAATCTGATCCACATTATCGACGTCCGCGAGACGATTCGCGGCCTGTTGCGGGCCCGCAAATATCTCCAGCGGGTGGCCTCCCAAGGGAGTCTGATTCTGTTCGTCGGCACCAAGCGGCAGGCCTGCGACAGCATCGAGCACCAGGCTACCCGCGGTGAGATGCCGTTCGTGAGCGACCGCTGGTTGGGCGGCACGCTGACCAACTTCCGCACCATTCGCAGCCGGCTGACGCGGTTGGAGGAGTTGGAAGCCCTGCGGGCATCGGACGAATTGGCCAGTTACTCGAAGAAGATGCAATCGGCGCTGAATCGCGAATACCGCAAGATGTACCGCAACCTCAACGGCATCCGCACGATGAACCGCCTGCCCGAGTGCCTGGTGGTGGTCGATCCCCGCAAGGAGAAGAATGCCATCGGCGAGGCCCGCAAACTGGGCATCACCACGGTGGCCTTGATCGACACCGATTGCGATCCCGACGAGGTGGACCTGCCGATCCCCGGCAACGACGACAGCATCCGTTCCATCGAGCTGATCGTCAGCCTGCTGGCCGACGCGGTGGTGGCCGGCAAGGCGGCCGCTGGTGCCCTGAAGCAGGAGCAGGCGGAAGGGGCAGTGGCCTACACGGGGTAGCCCGACGGCTCCGCTGTAGCGCGATCGGTGGGGAGAACTGGCTATCCCCGGCACGCGCACGCTGCCGCCACCCGCTCATTGTAATTCGTTCTCTCAGAGGAGTTTTTTTGATGGCAGAGATTACCGCGGCCGCCGTGAAGGCGCTTCGTCAACAGACCGGCCTGCCCATGATGGACTGCAAAAAGGCCTTGCAGGAGGCCAACGGCGATGCCGCCAAGGCGGTCGACCTGCTGCGGCAAAGCGGGGCTAAGCTCATGGAGAAGCGGGCTGGCCGGGCAACCACCTTCGGCCGGATCGCTGTTTGCCTGGCCCCCGACGGCCGCCGCGGCGCCCTGGTCGATCTGCGCTGCGAGAGCGCCCCGGTGGCCGGCAATCAGGAGTTCGTGCAACTGGCCAACGACCTGGCCCTGCAATTGGCGACCGGTCCGGGCGCAGCCACGCCCGAAGAGTTGCTCGCTCAGCCTTCGCCCAGCAAACCTGAACAGACGCTCCGACAGCAATTCGAGGACCTCAACCATCGGATTCGCGAGGTTTTCCGGCTGGAACGGGTCCTCCGCATGGAGGGCGGCTGCGGCGGCTACGCCCATCATAATGCCGCCGCCGGGGTGTTGCTCCAGTACGAGGGCGGCAACGGCGAGCTGGCCCGCGACCTCTGCATGCACGTGGCGGCCATGCGCCCCAAGGTCACCCACCGCGAGGAGTTGGATCCCGCCGAGGTCGATCGCGAGCGGGCCATCCTGACCGAGATGTCGCGAAAGGAAGGCAAGCCGGAGAAGATCATCGCCAAGATGGTGGAAGGCCGGCTCCGCGACTTCTACGCCGCCCGCTGCCTGGTCGACCAACCGATCGCCAACGAGATGAAGTTCGGCAAGAAGACGGTGGCCGAGGTGGCCAAGGCGGCCGGTATGAAGCCGATCCGATTCGTCCACTGGGAGCTGCCCAAGGAGTGAGTTGCATGGCCGAGGCAGGGCAGACGGCACCCAAGCCGAAGTATCGCCGGGTAGTGCTGAAGATCTCCGGCGAGGGATTTGTGCATCCCGGTGAGCGCGGCATCGCCATGGACGCCGTGCTGCACATCGCCCGGCAAACCCAGCACGCCGCCCAGCACGGGGTGCAGATCGCCATCGTGATCGGCGGCGGCAATATCCTCCGCGGCACGCAGTTTAGCGAAGGCAACACCTGCATCCACGAGGCCACCGCCCACTACATGGGCATGTTGGCCACGGTGATCAACGGGCTGGCCCTGCAAGACGCCTTGGAGTCGCTGGGCTGCGACACGCGGCTGATGACCGCCATCCGCACCGACGGGGTGGCCGAACCGTACATCCGCCGCCGCGCCCGCCGCCACCTGGAAAAAGGGCGGATCATCATCCTCGCCGGCGGCACCGGCAGCCCGTTTGTGACCACCGACACCGCCGCCGCCCAACGGGCCTTGGAACTGGAAGCCGAAGTGCTGTTGAAGGCCACCCGCGTCGACGGAGTCTTTAGCGACGACCCTGAGAAGAACCCCCACGCGATGCTCTACAGCGAGCTCCGCTACGACGACGTGCGGCGGCAGAACCTGCGGGTGATGGACCACGAGGCCATCACCAAGTGCGCCGAGTACAACCTGCCCATCCTGGTCTTCAACTTCCGCAAGGAAGGCAACATCGAGAGCTCGGTGTTGGGCGAGCGGGTGGGGACCTTGATCCACGAGTAGTGGCGAGTGGCAAGTGGTGAGCAACATGAATAGGGGCCAGTGGCCGGCCACTAGCCCCTAAGCACTAACCACTAAGCACTAACCACTAGCCGCCATGACCACCGACGAAATCCTGCTGGATGTCGAAGAGCGGATGGAGAAGGCCATTCGCAAGCTCAAGAACGACCTGGCCGGCATCCGCACCGGCCGGGCCAACCCCGGTCTAGTGGATTCGCTCCGCGTCGAGGTTTACGGCTCGGCGGTGCCCATCAAGCAAGTGGCCTCGGTCGGCGCCCCCGAGCCGAACCAGATCATCATCCGCCCCTACGACCCCGGCACGCTCAAGGACATCGAAAAAGCCATCCAGACCAGCGATTTGGGCTTCAATCCGCAAAGCGACGGGCGGGTGATCCGCCTCAATGTGCCGCCGCTGTCGACCGAGGTCCGCCGCAAGATGGTCGGCCGGGTCCGGGAGTTGGCCGAAGAGACCAAGGTGGCCATCCGCAACATTCGCCGCGACGGCAACAAGACGGCCGACACCGGCGAGAAAGACAAGGACTTTTCCGAAGACGACCGCGACCAGACCAAGGAAGAGATCCAGGAGCTGACCAAGACCTACGAAGGCCAAGCCACCGACCTGGCCAAGGCCCGCGAAAAGGAGGTCATGGAGGAGTAATCCGCGGAGGAGGTTTACGAATGGTTGACCGATCGGTGGTGAACGTTGTGCAGCGAGATCCTCTCGCGCGACTGCAAGCTGGGTTTCTTCAATGCCGATGAATCCGGCCTCCTGCAGGCCAATGGGAAGAATTGCGAGTCGGCCGTGTCGCAGCTCCGCCTGCCAGGCGGGACACATCCCGCCTCTAGCCAATTGTCTCCCACCGGCTGGCGGGGGGTGAGAAGGCCAGCGACTCGTCTTCCCAGTCGGGGCCGCAAATGGTAAACTGCTTGATTCCGACCCGACCCGCCTGACAAGGCCCCACGACTTGAAGGAGCGTCCTCGATGGCCAAGCCGCATCGCGTCATCAAGAAAGCCAACCACGGCAAACGTCCCGCTAACGCCAAAGCCCGCAAGGGTAAACGTCACCAGGTCCGCACCTGAACATCCTCCGGGAGGCCGGGCGTGGCCAAAAAGCCGTTAATCTTGGATTTCTCCGAGTACGACCTCAACCACGTTGTGGCCGACCTCGAGGCGATTCGTCGCTACAATCCGCAGCGCTACGAGATGGAGCAGCTTACGGCCATCTGCTACGAGAACCGGGAAACCAACGCCTGCGTGGGCTACAAGGACCTGGGGCCCGACGAGTTTTGGGCGCGGGGGCACATGCCGGGCATGCCCCTGATGCCCGGCGTCATCATGTGCGAGGCCGCCGCCCAGTTGGCCAGCTACTACTGTCATCGCTACAAGCTGATGCAGGCGGGCATCGTCGGCTTCGGCGGGCTGGAAGAGGTGCGATTTCGCGGAGTGGTACGGCCGGGCGATCGCTTCGTCATCGTCGACCGCTTGTTGAAACTCCGCCGCTCAATCATGACCTGCGAGTTCCAGTGCTTCGTCGCCCAGAACCTGGTCTGCGAGGGAATCCTCAAAGGAGTCGCCTTACCGATGGATCAGATTGGCGGGCGGCCGGTCCCGGCTGCACCGGGCGACGCCGACTGACGTTGCCTCACGCAGTCAACTCCCATTGGCGGGGCTCGCTTCGCGCGACCCACGTTACGAAGATTCACGGCTCGATCCTCCGTGGTCGTTGCACCATGACAGCGCATTTCGTCCGCTGGATGCCGTTCACATTGGCAAGCTACATTCTGGCGGCCGCCGGCGCGGGCGGCGGACCAGTGTTCGCCAAGGAGACCCCGCCCATGCCCGCCGCTGGTCGAGAGCGTCAGGTCACCCACCAGCCCTGCGGCCACATCCTCACCAATGCGGGCGTCTGGTCGCCGGACGGCCACTGGCTGGTCTACGACGTGCGTTCCGATCCGGCCGGCAGCAATTTTGACGGCGACCGCATCGAGGTGGTCGACGTCGCCTCCGGCGAAGTCCGCCTGTTGTATCAGTCGCGGCACGGGGCCCATTGCGGCGTAGTCACTTGGCATCCGCGCCAGTGGAAGGTGGTCTTTATCCTTGGACCGGAAGACCCCAGCCCGGACTGGCGCTACGGCTTCAGCCACCGGCGGGGCGCGGTCGTCGATTGGTCCCGGCCGAACGTGGCGGCGCCGTTGGACGCCCGCAACCTCACCCCGCCGTTCACCCCCGGCGCCCTGCGGGGCGGGTCGCACGTGCATCGCTGGGACGCCGCCGGAGAATGGCTCAGTTTCACCTACAACGACGCCTTGGTGGAGGGCGATCTCCGCGACATCGCCGTCGCCGTGCCGGGTTACCCGGTTACGGTCCCGAAAGACCATCCGCGGAACCACGACAGCCCGTACTTCTCGGTCGTCGTATCACGCACCACCGCGAAACCCAGGCCGGGCTCGGACGACATTCAGCGGGCATGCGAAGAGGCCTGGATCGGCAGGGAAGGCTACCTTCGTGGCGACGGCTCGCGACAACGCCACGCCCTGGCCTTCCAGGGCACGGTGATCGCCGCCGATGGACAGCCGCTCACCGAGGTCTTTGTCCTCGACCTGCCCGACGATCTCACCGTCGCCAGCAATGGACCGTTGGCGGGCACCATTTCACGACGTCCGGCGCCGCCCAAAGGCGTTGTCCAGCGCCGTTTGACGTTCACGGCCGATCGCAAGTATCCGGGCTTGCAGGGGCCGCGCCACTGGCTACAGAGTTCTCCCGACGGGTCGCAAATCGCCTTCGTGATGAAGGACGACACGGGCATTGCCCAGCTTTGGACCATCTCACCTTGCGGGGGAAGGCCGCGGCAAGTGACTCACAACCCGTGGCCGATCGCTTCGGCATTCACTTGGAGCCCCGATGGCCGCTGGATCGCCCACGCGGCCGACAACAGCGTCTTTGTCACCCGCGTCGCCGACGGCCAGGGCATCCGCCTCACACCGCGAACGCCGGACGCCGAAGCCCCGCGGCCCGAGGCCTGCGTGTTCTCGCCGGACGGAAGGCAGATCGCCTACCTCCGCACCCTGCCGGCGGGCGAGCGTTCCTATAATCAAGTGTTCGTGGCTCCGGTTCACTTCCCCTCGGTGGTGATTAGTCCGCGTTAGCCCATAGGCGGCGATGAAAAGCCAACGGCGGCGACGTCGGTCAACCGCCGGCCTGTTCTTCGCGGAGGGCCTCCAACTCGGCGATGGCCTCGAAATCCCGCGGCCGGCCGGCGGCACGCTTTGTGTGAATCAACGTCTCAAGATCGAGGCAGAGACATCGCGTATCGAATATGTCGACGGTGATGCAATGTGGCAGGAGCCGCTCATATCCTCCTCCGCCGACGACCTCACCCAAGAGATCGATGTTTCCAAGGCTCGTCGTCAAAGTGAAGTTCAGTCCATGCGCAATTGTCTGGGAGTCCCAACGGAATGGCAGACCCGGAGGGGCCCCGCGGAGATACGGATTCAGTGGCGCCAGGGTGGAAACCAGCGTGGCGATGTTGGTTTCAGTACGGGCGTAAACCACGTCTACGTCCTTTGTGGCGCGGATGGCACCATGGGCGGCGGCGGCCAAGCCGCCAATGAGAATGAAGTCCACCTTGTTTTCGGAAAGGGCGCGGATCAATCCAGCGAAATCAGTCATCGCTCCGCCTTTGCCTTCTTCATGGCGTGTTGCAGTTCGTCCGCGAAATCCACAAGCCGCTCCAACTCAGCCAGTCGCTCCATTGGCGTGAGTTTGAGACTGTCGCGCAACAATGTGCGGTCCACGTCCCGCTTGTAGGCTTCGATGACCGGATCGGTCCATTTCGCATCGTTCGGCTCGGACATCGGCGGCAACTCCTACCCGAGAATTAGAGCCAGCCGCCGCCGGGCAGTCAACCCGGCCGGCACCATAGGCCCCGTCGCCTCCCGCTTGCCCATCGGTCGCGGCGGCTGTTAGAATCGTATAGTGCTCATTAGGAGGTGCTGTCGTGCGACGCGAAGAACTGATCGAAGCCGTCCATGCCGAACCATTTCGGCCCTTCCGGCTCTATCTTTCCGACGGTCGAACCTTTGATATCCGCCACCCCGAAATGCTCATGGTTTCACGCCACACCGCAATCGTTGGCGTGCATGGAGATGGGGGGGCGGAAAAAGCCGGCCAGGCATACCCGCAAATCGACCGCTTCGCCTGGGTGGACTTGCTCCACGTCACCGGCATCGAACAACTCTCGCCGCTGCAACGGGGTGCGGGGTAGGTAACCGTGCGATGCCCGACTCGACAGGATTGATAGGATTAACGAGATTGACGGTACTGAACGCAAGAGTGCCTCTGGAAAATCCTGTGAATCCTGTTCATCCTTTTCACCGTCCGTCCATGTGCGGGTCTCTTGTGAGCGCGCGGAGAACAAGCGGATCGTCGCCGACCATCACGCACTCGCGCGACGCTGCGTCATTCGGCCTCTCCCCGCGGTACGTCGCCCTGGCCGGGTCGAGCCCCATCGGCACGCCGGCCACGCTGAACCGGCCCTCACTGTCCGATATGCCACACCCGTAAGACCGAAATCCTCCGACGACCCAGATTGCCGCATTCGAGACCGGCTGGCCGCGTTCGTCGATCAAACGGCCCTCAATGCTCGCCGGCTGCCAATCGCTACGACGTCCTCTCGATGGTGACAGCGCTAACAGGAAAATCGATCCGAAGACGATAATCCCGCAACAGGCGTGTGCCGATCAGGATCTCGTTGCCGTCCACGAATGTAGCTTCCGCTCGAACCGTCCGGCCGTCGAATGGGAAATCGACAAGGAAGACATCCTCCTCGATTCGCTGATTTGCTGCCAGAAGCGATATCGCACGGGCGACCAGTCGCGCGTTCACATGCGGTCGTAATCGCTTGGGCAATTCTAGTTCGCCATTGAAGCCCGTGTCGATGATTGCCCACCAGGGTTGACCGCCGACTTCCACCGGGATGGCTGGAACACCATCTTCCGTAATGATGCCCTCGATCAACGGCGGCGTCCCTTGCGATAGTAGGCCGCAGATCCCACCCGCACTAGGAATAGCCGAGCTGCGATTCCGTCGGCGTCTCGTTGTGCGATCACATCATGAATGGACTCGCCAAACCAAATGCGGCCGCTTGCGGGGTCAATTCCAGCAGTCTGGCCGGTTTTCTCCGACACATCGTGGTTCTGCTGGTACTGCGACCAAATCTCCTGTGCTCGGATTGAATCGGCTTCCGTCCAGTTGGCAACGGCCATCTTGAACCTCTTGGAGACGTTGGAGGTGACCGCAGGCGAGAGGACCTCCAGGCCGCTCAACTATCTCTGATCTCGCTCGCCTGTTCTCCTGTTCTTGAGCTCACCGGCTCTGTTTTCCGCCTTCGGCGGAAAATCGGGGCGGAGAGATTTGAACTCTCGACCTTCTGGTCCCAAACCAGACGCGCTAGCCAGGCTGCGCCACGCCCCGCACGTTCACTATGTTATCAATTCCTCGGCCGTCTGCAAAGATGGTGATCGTAGAAGCGGCGTCTCGCCGCTTTCTGCTGCCACGCAAGCCCAACAAACCGCCATGTCAGAATGACAACTGAACAGGTAATTATTCAACTGCCCCTTGATCGTTTGAATCCACTTTAGGAACCGGATACCATGCACCCTATGTGCCGGTAGCAAATCTCAACTGGTCGAAAGGGGCAGTTCATGGACTTGGCCAAGGCGGCGCGGCGGCGCCATCGCTTCAATCGTTCTCGGCGAGTGTCGCCGGACCGAATTCACTTGTCGTTCGAGGTGCTCGAAGATCGCAGCTTGTTGAGCGTCTCGCCGCTGGCCAGTGCGGCGACACCCGATTTCGCGATTTACCATCCGCCGCTTGCAAGCGCCGTGAAACCCGATTACGTGATTTACCATGCCAATGGTCCCTACGCGAGTTCCGGCAGCTCGTCGCCCAGTGGTTACACGCCCGCTCAAATCGAAACCGCCTATGGGATCAATGCCATTACCGACGGAGGGGTTGCCCAGCAGGGGGCGGGCGAGACGATCGCCATCGTCGATGCCTACGACGACCCGAACATGGTCTCGAGCAGCGCCGCCAACTTTGCCACCAGCGACCTGCACCAGTTCGACCTGATGTACCACCTGCCCGAGTCGGCGGGCTTTTTCACCAAGGTCAATCAGACCGGCGGCACGAGCTACCCGACTCCGGCCACGCCCGACCCGGTGAACGGGAGCTGGGCCACCGAGATTTCCCTGGACGTGGAGTGGGCGCATTCGCTGGCGCCGATGGCCAAGATCATTCTGGTCGAGGCCACGGATGACAGCAATGCCAACCTGGCGGCGGCCGTGCAATGGGCGGGCCAGTCGTCGAGCGCCCAAGTGGTTTCGATGAGTTTTGGAGGCAACGAGTTCGATGGCGAGACGAGCCTGGATTCGGGCATGGTCAGCCCGGCCGGCTACGGCGTCACCTACCTGGCTGCCACCGGCGACGCCGGCGCGCCAAGCGGCTACCCGGCCTATTCACCAAACGTGGTGGCCGTGGGCGGCACGAGCCTGTATTTGAGTGGCCTGGGCGGCTATGGCAGCGAGACCGGCTGGAGCGGCAGCGCCGGCGGCATCAGTCAATACGAGCCCAGCCCAAGCTATCAGCAGGGTCTGCTGATCCACAACGGCACCAGTGTCATCAGCGCCAACGGCTACCGGGCCAACCCGGACGTGTCGTTCGACGCCGACCCCAATACGGGCGTGCCAATCTACGACTCCTACGACTTCGGCAGCGCGACTCCCTGGCTCCAGATCGGCGGCACCAGTTTCGCCTGCCCCGCCTGGGCCTCCCTGGTGGCCATCACCGACGAAATCCGCGCCAATCACGGTCTTCCCTCGCTCGACGGCCCCAGCCAGACGCTCCCCTATCTCTACAACCTTTACGCGACTAAGCCCGGTGACTTCAACGACGTCACCACCGGCTCGAGCAGCGGAAGCCCCACCTACTCGGCCGGGCCAGGCTACGATCTGGTTACCGGCATCGGCACCCCAAAGGCCAATCTGCTGGTCAGCGACCTGGCCAACCTGCCGCTGATGGTCACCAGCAGCACGCCGGCCAACGGGGCAGTGGTTTCCACCCCGCCCACCAGTTTCGTGATCCAATTCTCCGAAGCGGTCAGCGCCGCCAGCCTCCAAGCCAGCGATCTGACGGTCAATTCTATCGCGGCCAACAGCGTCACCTTAAGCAGCGACGGGTTGACGGCCAGCTTCACCTACACCACCAGCCCGGTGACCACCGCAGGTCCACAAACCATGGCCGTCGCCGCCGGCGCCGTCGCCAAGCAGGACGCTCTGGGCACGAACACCGCCTTCGCCGCCACCTTCACCTATGCGCCGGTTGCCGGGGCCACCACCACCGCCATTACCTCCGATCACCCCTCCGGCTCGGTCTATGGCCAACTGGTCACCTTTACGGCGACCGTCAGCGAGCTTTCCGGCAGCGCTGTTCCTACCGGTTCGGTGCAGTTCGCCATCGACGGTTCAAATTACGGGTCGAGCGTTGTTCTGGTCAGTGGAACCGCCGGCATTCAACTCGGCACGCTTTCGGCGGCCACCCACGCCATCACCGCCACCTACACGCCGGACAGTTCCGACTTCGACAGCAGCAACCTCACGGTGTCGTTCGTGGTGAGGGCCGCCCCGCTGACTGTCGCCGCCGACAACCAGAGCCGGACCTACGGCGCGGCGAACCCGCCCTTGACCGCCACTGTCACCGGCTTCGTCAACGGCGACAACCTGGCCAGCCTGCCCGTCCAGCCGGCGTTGGCGACCGCCGCGACGGTGGCCAGTCCGGTGGGCCGATACGCCATTACGGTCTCCGGCCCGGCGCTGGACGGCAACTACTCGGTCACTTATGTTTCCGGCACATTGACCGTCGCCCCCGCTTCGCTGACGCTCACCGCCAACGACCAGAGCCGGCCCTACGATACGGTGAATCCGCCGCTGACGGTCACGGCTACTGGCTTCATCAACGGCGACACTTTGGCCAGCCTGTCCGCCAAACCCGTGCTGGCGACGACCGCCGCCACCACCAGCCCGCCGGGCGCCTACCCCATCACCATCACCGGCCCGGCCCTGGACGGCAACTATGCGGTGACTTACGTGAACGGCACGCTCACCGTGTTCGTCCTCCCCCCGACCATCTCGAACGTCGCAGCGGGAACGACTTCGGCCCACGTGCCGGTCTTGACCGCCCAGGTGAGCGACGTTACTGGCATCACGTCAACAACCATGACGGTCGACGGTATCTCGCTACTGATCGCTGGACCCTATGGCACCAGGTACTCCGGTACCTACGATGGCCTGTTGGGGGCTCTGCCGGGCGGCTACCACAACTATGTGATTACCGCCACCAATGCCTTCGGCGTTACGGCCACCGCCGCCGGCGGGTTTACCACGAGCTCGCCTTCCGCCGGTGGTCCGACTATCTCCAGCATCGTGGTGGCCGCCTCCGCCAGCACGCCGGTGATTACTTGGAGGCTGACCGACGGCGCGGGCGTCAGGATCACGACGATCAGCGTCGACGGCACGTATTTGCCCGTGTACGGCCCCTACGGCACGAAGTACGCCGGCAACTATGCGGGCGTGATGGGGGCCCTGTCGGCCGGCAGTCACAGCTATATCATTACCGCCATCGACGCCCGAGGCGCCTCCAGCCAGGCCAGCGGCGCGTTTCTAGTGGCATCGCCCTCGCTGGTCAGCGCGGCGGGCCCCGTCCCGCATACGGCGATCTCGCCGACCACTTCGCAACCGGCGCGCGCGCCGGCGAGCATCATCCCTTCGGCGACCACTTCGGCAGCACGGGCGGCCAGCCTCAGCGTGAACAACGTCCAATTGGCCGCTCAGCCCAGTGGCGGGCTGGTAGGACAATCAGGCAACGCAACCCCCGCCAACGGCAACGCGGCCGCCACCGGCTCGACGCCCGCCCCAACCCCGGTCGCTGTCGCCGGCTCTGCCCACCAAATCAGTCCAAACCCTACGCCTGCCGCTAACACAGTTTCGGCTGCCAATCGAGTTGAATTGTTGGCAAGCGTGCTGCACGAGATGGGCCCGGCGAGCGGCTATCGCGACGAGAGTGCGGCCAACATGATCGGCGCCGCTCTCTCCGCGGGCGCCCGGCGAACACTGGCGCTCGACAGGTTCTTCGCGGCCTTCGCGCACGGTTAGGAACCGTCACAAGACAACCAGCGCCGTTGTCATTCTGAGCGGAGCGAATGTCGCTCTGAGTGGAGCGAAGAATCTGGTCCGGATGGTCGCCATGCCGCCACTCGTTGTGGGATGAGCTGCGCCGTACTACAATGGGGCTATACTGTGCTCATTGTGGCACCGCGGCGGCGCAACCGTTCACGCGGCAACTGTCATTCTGAGCGCAGCGAAGAATCTGGCCCGCGGAAGGCACAAGGTAGATCCTTCGCTGCGCTCAGGTTGACAAGCGTGTTCCTACTCTGTGAACGGTTACGCGGCGGCAGACGTCGGCCGTTGTTGCCATTTCGGCGAAAGCTTCGCACTATGGCCACATTCACAAAGTGAGTTGACTCATGAAATCCGATCTGACTGACATCACCCTGGTGATCGACCGCAGCGGGTCGATGGAAGAAATCCGCACTGACGCCGAAGGCGGCGTCAACGCGTTTATCTGCGAGCAGGCGCAACAGCCGGGCGATGCGCTGCTGGCCCTGGTCCAGTTCGACACGGAGTATGAGTTCGTCCACCGTGGCACGCCGAT
>JAJYGU010000286.1 GCA_021784975.1 Planctomycetota bacterium | reverse complement strand
TTCCGATCTAGCCCTGGAGGCGTTTGCCGAGACGGCCGGGCTTCTGACCGGCGGGGCGGGGACGGTGATCGCCGTGCGTGATGTGCGCATCGCCGATGCGGTGCGATTCCACAGCCAACAGACGGCGGAAGTCCGCGTCCACGCCGAGATCGGCAACGAAGGAATCGCCTGTCGCATGAGCAGCGATTTCCGCAATCGGCGCGGGGACGTCGTGCAGAAGGATCGATTGCACTTTTCGGCCGTCGTCGAGGTGGGCGAACGACCGCCCGCCGCCGAGGCAAACGCGCCTTCGGTGTCCGGCGACTGGTTCGAGGTAACCTACCCGAACCGCGATGCGATCATGTATCACGGCGCTCCGCTGCGGTTGTTGAAGCGGGTGGCCATCGGCGAAGACTGCGGATGGGGCCAGCTCGAGCTTCCGGCCGTGAACGAATTGATCGGCGGCCGCAACGCCGCCGGCTGGCTAACCCCTTCGGCCGCCATCGACGCCTGCCTGTACGCCTGCGGCGTCTATACCTGGTTATGCGGCGACCAGGGGGTGACGGTGCCCGACAGCTTGGGCGAGCTGCGCTTCGGGCGGGCGACTCGGCGGGAGGAAAAGGCCGTGGTACACCTGGTATGCCGTGCCTTGCAGGATAAGTTCGGCGCGTTTGATTTCACCCTTTTTGGCGACGACGGGGCGGTGATTTTCCAGGCCAGCAAGTATCGCTGCCACATCTTGCGGGGCGGCGCCGCCCCGGCAGACCACCCGCCGTCCACGCAGTCAAGACATCCTTCTCTCTCAGGGAGACAGACACCATGATTGATCTCAACAGACGTGTAGCCCTGGTCACCGGCAGCTCGCGGGGCATCGGCAAGGCCTGCGCGATTCGGCTGGCCGAGGCCGGCGCGGATGTCATCGTGAACTACGTGACCGCCCAGGCGGCCGCCATGAAAGTGGCCGAGCAGATTGCCGCCCTGGGGCGGCGGGCGTTCGTGGTCAAGGCCGATGTGAGCGAAGAAGACGACGTGCGCTCGATGGTCGAGTACATCGGCGAAAGCGTCGGCCAGTTGGACATCCTCGTCAGCAGCGCGGCCACCGGCGGCTTCCGACCGCTGCTGGCCGCCACCACCCGCAACTTCGAGGCCGCCATGCGGACCAACGTCATGGCCCTGGTCTACCTGGTGCAGGCTGCCCTGCCGCTCTTGACCCGCGGCCCGCAGCGGAGCAAGGTGGTGGCTATCTCCAGCCACGGCTCGCACATGGCCTTGCCGATGTACGGCCTGATCGGCGGCTCTAAGGCCGCGCTGGAGAGCATCGTGCGGCACCTGACCCTGGAAGTGGGCGACCGAGGGATAAACGTCAACGTGGTCAAGGCCGGGCTGGTGGAAACCGATTCCACCCGCCGCATCCCCAACGCCGAGCAGATGTTTGCCGGCCAGGTGGCACATACCATGGTCGCCGATCGCATCTTGACGGCCGAGGACGTGGCCAACGTGGTGCTGTTCTTGGCCAGCCCGCTGAGCGACATGGTCCAGGGGGCTACGATCCTGGTCGACGGTGGGGCGGCCATTCATCCGTAACGTCAACGAGCAACCCTTGCCCCGGCAGCAAAGCGATCAACACGTTCGAGGAAACCATGCAGAGCGGTCGCAAGGCAAAGCTGGCGCCGTTGGCCATCGTCGGGATGGCGTGCCGTCTGCCCGGCGCCGGCGACCTTGAACAGTACTGGGAGCTGCTCATCCGGGGCGGCTGCGCGATCACCGATCTCCCGCCCGATCGCTTGGACCGGGAACTCTATTACGCTCCAGAAAAAGGGATCCGCAACAAGAGCTATACCTGCCGCGGGGCCATCGTCGCCAACCAACCAATTGATTTCAACCGCTATCCCGTTTCGCCGGCCCTGGTCCGCAAGGCCGATCCGACGCATCGGATGATGTGCCAGGTCGCGGCCGAGGCATTCCGCCATGCGGGCATGGATCCCCTCGATCTGCCGTTGCGGCATACGGGGGTCTACGTGGGGCACACCCTCGGCAGCGGCCTGGCGGCCGATTACGACTACGCCGCCGGCATCGAAGAGGCCGCCCAATGCTTGCGCGAGGTGGAGCCGTTCCGGCAGTTGCCGCCGGCGGAGCAGGACGAAATCATCCAACGACTGGCCAGCGAAGTTCGTAGACGCTTTGCGCAGCCTGCCACGAATGTCCGCAACCTGGCCTCGCACATGGCCGCCGGCATCGTGTCGAAGGCATTCGGCCTCAGCGGCCCCTTCATGGCGGTCAATGCGGCCTGCGCCTCGTCGCTTCAGGCGCTCGTGCTGGCGGCGCGGGCGTTGCAACGCGGCAAGATCGACATGGCGCTGGTCGGCGGAGCTTCGGTGTGCAGCACCGACTGGCTGCTGCTGTTCTCCGCGGCCCAATCCTTGAGCGCCACCCAATCTCGTCCCTTCGACTGCCGAGCCGACGGCCTGATTGTGGCCGAAGGCTATGTGGCGGTGGTGGTCAAGACCTTGCGGCGGGCCCTGCAGGACGGCGACCCGATCCAGGCCGTGATTCGCGGGCTGGGGGTCGCTTCGGATGGCCGAGGGCGAAGTCTCTGGGCGCCGCGCAAGGAGGGGCAGGTGGAGGCTATCCGCCGGGCCTATTCCTCCCCCGCCGAGATGGCCGACCTGCAATACCTCGAGGCGCATTCCACTGCCACGCAGCTAGGCGACGCCACCGAAATCGCATCGATCGCCGAAGCCCTCAAAGATTCGCTGCCCGCCAACCAGCAAATACCCATTACCAGCGTTAAGGCCAACATCGGCCACGCCTTGGAGTCCGCGGGGCTGGCGAGCCTCATCAAGACCGTGCTCTGCATGCAGAAGGGGCTGATTCCACCGGCCATCAACGTCGAGCAACTCAATCCAAATATCGATTGGGACAAAGCCCCGGTTCGGGTAGTCCGCGAGGCGACGCCGTGGCCGCCGACACCGCCGGATAAGCCGCGGCGGGCCGGAGTCAACGCCTTTGGCATTGGCGGCCTCAATGTGCACGTTGTGCTCGACTCGTGCCCCTCGGCCGAGGAAGCGAAGGCCGCCACCG
>JAJYGU010000489.1 GCA_021784975.1 Planctomycetota bacterium | reverse complement strand
CTCTGCCGCCATAGATCCATTCCGGGTGGTTTTGCGCAAGCCACGTATCGGCATGCACTCGCTCGGGCTCGAACCAGACGATGAGCTTCGCGCCTTTGCTGTGGACGTAATCACTCACCGCCCGGATGCCTTTTGGGAAGCGCTTGGCGTCGACTTCCCAGGTGCCGACCTTGGGCCAGCCGATAGGATCGCACGGATACCAGCCGGCATCCATCCACCAATAGTCGAAAGGGACACGCTCGCGGCTCAGCACGTCGATGAACTGTTTTTCACTGGCCTCGCTGACTTTCAGACCTTCGAAGAAACCGCCGCTGCAAAAGACATACATGGGCTTGAGCGGCTTGCCGCCGGGCCGGGGCAGGTTGTGGGCCAACATCCACCGTCGCCAAAGATTCTGCGCGCGTACGGCGTCGTCGCCCCGCCAGAAGAAGAGCACGATCAACGGCGTGCGGATTTCTTCACCCGGCTTGAGATACAGGTGGGTCAGCTCCGGCCCGGCCGTAATCCGCAAGCCGCGGCCGGCATCGCGGATAAATGCACTGGCCCACTGCCCCGGCCAGCCGATGGCCAGCATCAGCCCGCCGCCAGGCATTTGCAGATTGTAGTAGGGAAAGGCGACGTTCGTGGGCCGGCCGCCCACAGGAGCGAACTTCTTCACTGCATTGGGCGTAAGGGTCATGTCAAACGGCTGGTAGCTCTCGGGCACGCAGTTGTCGCCGTTGTGGCAGTGGAGCACGAATTCTCCCTCATTGCCCCGTTGAAAACGGCAATCGAGGGCCTGCATAGCGGAAAGGATGGGCGTATTCTTGTCGCCGGTGTTCTTGAAGTACAAAGTCCACTCAACCGCGGGAAAATCGCGATACTCGACGGCCGCGCAGCGGACCAGCAGTCCGGTCGCCGGGTGGGCGTACCTGAGCGTGTATTGCGTCCGCTGGGCATCGAGCGATTGCTTTGCCCGCATCAGCGTGCACGTCTTGAGGAACTCGCCCGACGGTTTGCCGCCATAGTTGAAGGAAAAGAACGGCTCGATGCCGCGGGCGGGCTGACCGGCGGTTGGCTTGGCTGCCTCGAAGCCCTCGAACTTCGCCGCCGCCCAGTGCCGGGCTTCGGCCATCTCCTCGGCCGTGGGCGCGACGGCATTTGCCCGCGAAGCCGAAAGCGACGCCATCGCCGCCAGCACAAGCAGGCTTCGCATCCTGATGAGACGTTCTATCACGATTTCTTCTTGTAGACTATGGTCGCCACACCCGGCTGTTCTTTGATGGGGATCGTCAGGCCGCGCTCCAAGAGATCGCGCCCAAGCATGTCCGTTGAGCGCGCCAGGTTGAGGTTGGTCAACGTGTAGCTGGCCTGCGGGTCAAGGCCGCGCAACTTGACATGCAGCGACTCGTAGGGACTCTCCGCGCGGCGAAACGCCTGCACCATGCCTTGGCCCGGTACCGGGCCGTCAAACTGCCAGGCGATCCAGGCCGTGTTGTCGAGGCTGTAGGCTGTCAGCGGGTAGAAATCGCCGTAGTAATAGGGCGTGATCTTGGCCCGCTGTTGGATCAGGCGCCGCAGCGCCGGGTAGTCGTTGTCCCTGACCCGAATGTCGATCCCCAGGCCAAGGCAGGGCGCCGAGTCGCTCCAAAACGCATAGGGCTCGACCGGAAGACGCCCCTGGTTGTAGTAGCTCGCTTTTACGTAGGCCACCGTGCCGGTGCCGTGATAGGGGACCCAGGACGACAGGCCGTAGGTCATGCCCTGGTGGCCGACCGGCTCAAAGGCGTAATCGCTCCGCCACAGCGGCACCGCCCGGCGGAGCGTCTCCAGATCGATCCGTCGACCGCCGGAGGCGCAGGTGTCGATCAGCAGGTTCGGATGGCGGCGGATGAGCTCGTCCCAGTAGGCCAGCAGCCCGGTCACGTGCTTGATCTCGGTGATCCCCTGGCGATCGGGGGTGTCGTGGTGCCGCCAGTCGCCCAGCGGATCCATGTTGAAGTCCTGGCGGTAGATATCGATCCCCTGCTTGGTGATGAGGTTGTCGACGTGCTCCAGCAGCCACTTCCAGGCCGCCGGATTTCCGAGGTCCAGCAAACCGCCCTTTTTGCCGCCAGAGACCCATTCAGGGTGATGGTCGGCCAGATACGTGCCGGGCGCGACCCGCTCCGGCTCGAACCACACCAGGATTTTCAGCCCTTTAGCATGGGCGTGATCGCTAATCGGCTTAAAACCCTTGGGGAATCGCTTCGGGTCCGGGTCCCAGGTGCCGACCTGCGGCCAACCATGTTGTTGGATGTACCACCCTGCGTCCATCCACCAAAAATTGATCGGTATCCGCTCCTGGCCATAGCGGTCGATGTGCATGATCTGGTTGGCCTCGTTGGCATGTACCATCTCGCCGTAGGCCCCGCTGCTGGAAGCGGTCAGCATCGGCGGCGGCAGTCTTCCGCCCGGCTTGGGCATGCTGTGGGCCATCATCCAGCGGCGCCACACATTTTGCGAGTCGAGCCGATCCCCTTTCCAAAATTGAAGTGCGATCAACGGTGTGCGGACCTCTTCACCCGGCAAGAGCTTGAAGTGCGTAAGCTCCTGGCCGGCACGGATGCGCAGACGGCCTTGCGGATCGCAGGCGAACTGGGCCGCCCACTGGCCAGGCCAGCCGATGGCCATGATCAGTCCTTCCCGGTCCGGCATCTCCAGGTTGAAGTAGCAGAGGTCGCTATTGGTCGGCCGGCCGCCGGCCGCGGAAATCCGCTGGCTCGCGCCGGCCTTCAGCACAGTCTCCAAGGGCTGATAATCGCGGGCCGAGCAGATGCTGCCGACGTTGTGATGCAGGTGGAACTCGGGCGTCTTCTGTCCCGCCCCGGGACCCTGCTTGAGCACGACGTCGAGCGCTTGGATGTCGGCCAGAATCGGCGTGGCCTCCGTGCCCGGATTCTTGAAATACAAAGTCCATTCCACGGTCGGAAAGTCACGGTACTCAACGGCCACGCAACGCAGCAGCAAGCCCGTCTTGG
>JAJYGU010000348.1 GCA_021784975.1 Planctomycetota bacterium | reverse complement strand
TTCCGATCTGCGGCACCTGTCGGCTGCGGAAAAGGGGACAGTCCCCATTTGCCGGAACGGCCCGGAGGCGGGCACCGACGCGAAGCGTTGGTCGTCGCACAAAGGGGGACCGTCCCCTTTTCCGCAGCGCAGCCGGCTTGAAACGATTCGCGACGCGGCTGTCGAGGTTCGCAAGCCGACGATGTTCGGCGAGTTGATTATTATGATCGTCTACTTGCCCATCTTGTCTTTGGAAGGGGTCGAAGGAAAACTCTTCCGGCCGATGGCGCTGACGGTGATCTTTGCCCTGGCCGGGTCGATGATTCTTTCGTTGACGCTTATGCCTGTGCTGGCCAGCCTTCTGCTTCCGCGACGGTTGGAAGAGCGCGAGCCCTTGTTGATTCGTATTCTGAAGCGGTTGTACGCCCCCGTGCTGCGGTTTACGATGCACCACAAATTGCCCGTGCTCGGCTTGGCCGGCGGGCTCTTAGTGGTTGCGTTCGGCATGATTGCGCCCAACCTCGGCTCGGAGTTTGTCCCCAAACTCTCCGAAGGCTCGATCGTCGTCAACGTGGTGCGGCTGGCCGGGGTCGGCCTGGAGGAGTCGATCCGCTACAACACCCAGATGGAATAAGCCCTGCTGTCGGCTTTTCCCAACGAAATTCAGCACGTTTGGAGCCGCATCGGCACCGCCGAGGTCGCCACCGATCCCATGGGCGTGGAGTTGTCCGACATCTTCATCACACTCAAACCAGGAAACCAGTGGAAGCGTGCGACGACCCAATACGAACTGGCCGCATTGATCCAAGAGGAACTGCGCGACATGCCTGGGCAGCGGATCGCCATGACACAACCCATCGAGATGCGTATGAACGAGATGACCTCGGGCGTTCGCTCGGACGTGGCCGCCATCCTCTACGGCGACGACTTCGACCTGCTGGCGAGAAAAGCCGCCGAGATTGAACGGGTCTTGAAGTCGATTCCTGGGGCCGAGGACGTAGGTACCGAGCAGATTACCGGACAGCCCGCGCTGCAAATTCGCGTCAACCAGGACGAGATCGCCCGCTACGGCATTCCGGCCAGGACCGTGCTGGAATTGGTCCAGTCATTGGGCAGCAAGCCGGTAGGAGAGGTCTATGAAGGGCAGTTGCGGTTCCCGCTGGTCGTGCGGCTGCCGGAGTCGGTGCGAGCCAGCCCCGAGACCATCGGCGCGGTCCTCGTGACTACGCCGTCCGGCGAACGCATCCCGCTTGCGCGACTGGCAACAATCGAAACGGTGCAAGGCCCGTCCACGATCAAGCGGGAGTGGTATCAGCGGCGAATCACGGTTTCGGCCAACGTCCGCGGCCGGGATATGGGCAGTTTCGCGGCCGAGGCCCGGCAAAAAGTGGCTCAGTTGGTTCAGTTGCCGCCCGGCCGTTACCGGGTCGAGTGGGGTGGCCAGTTCGAGCATCTTCGGCACGCCCGACAGCGGCTCCTGATCGTCGTGCCAGTCGCCCTGGCGCTCATCTTCGGCTTGCTCTATCTGACTTATCGGAACGTGATCGACGCCCTGCGGGTGTTCACCGGCGTGCCGTTTGCCTGGGTCGGCGGCATCTTCGCCCTTTGGATGCGGGACATGCCGTTCTCCATCTCGGCGGCGGTCGGGTTTGTCGCACTGTCAGGCGTTGCCGTGCTGGACGACATGCTGCTGGTCTCCTATATTCGGCAGTTGCGCAGGCAAGGAATGGGGTTGGAGCCAGCCGTCGAGAACGCCGCCATGACCCGCTTGCGGCCGGTGCTGATGACCGCGCTGGTGGCCAGCCTAGGATTCGTGCCGATGGCCTTTAGTACCGGCATGGGGGCCGAGGTGCAGCGCCCATTGGCCACCGTGGTCATCGGCGGCGTCTTCAGCGCGATGGTGATGAGCCTGCTGGTGCTCCGCGTGCTGTACATGGTTTTTAGCGGCCCCGTGGGGCGGAGGCAAAGAAGTATTCGTCTCGCCGGTACGGAATCGCGGCCGGTGCCCGACCTGATGCCGTAAGAAGCCGTCCAAGCCAGAAGGGACGTAGTGGCGCCCGATGCCGTCGTCCCCATCCCGGTGTGGGGTGCGATGAGAAGCAGGCGGCGGCGAATCGCCAGTACGGCAGCAGGGCAGGCGGCAGATTTGGAAGACCAGACGCAAGTGGACACCAAGACATGACCCACCAGCAGGGCGCCTCGGCCCTACAGCGGTATATCGGCGTCTCCATCGCCCTTACGGTCCTCTTTGTGGTGGGCGAGGCGGCGGCGGGCTACCTGTCCAACAGCCTTGCTCTGCTGTCGGATGCGGGCCACAACTTCGCCGATGCCCTGGCCCTGATTTTTTCCTGGTACGCCGTGCGTGCCGCTCAATGGCCCGCCGATGCCAAGCGGACCTACGGCTACCACCGCATCGGCATCCTCGCTGCCGTGGTGAACGCCGTCTCCCTGGTGCTGATCGCCCTGTTCATCTTCTGGGAGGCGGTGCATCGGCTCCTGTCTCCGGTGCCGGTTGAGGGTGGCTTAATGATCGGCATGGCCTTGACAGCGGTGCTGCTGAACGGGCTGATCTCATTCTGGCTGCATGGCGAAGGCAAACACGACCTCAACGTGCGTAGCGCCTCTCTGCACATGCTGGGCGACGCACTTTCCGCGGTGGGCGTGGTGATCGCGGGCGTCATCGTCTCGGTAACCCGACAGAGCATCGCCGACCCGGCGGTGTCGCTGCTGATCGGCATTTTGATCCTGTGGAGCTCGTGGGGCATCCTGACCGAGGCGATCGGCGTACTCATGGAGGCGGTTCCGAAAGGGCTGGAGCTGCCGCAAGTCGTGCAGGCGATCCACCAGGTTCCCGGCATCCTCGATGTCCATCACCTGCACGTTTGGACCGTGGCTTCGGGAATCGTCGCCTGCAGCCTCCACATTCGAGTCAGCCAACAGACCGTGCTCGATGCCCAGCGGATTCAGCAGGCCGTCGCCGAGATGCTCGAAGAGGGCTTTCATATCTCTCATTCGACCATTCAGATCGAGGTTGAAGAGTGTGGCGCTAGCGGGCACCATTGCGATATGCCGTCTACCCCCGGCTGATCCGTTACCACGG
>JAJYGU010000164.1 GCA_021784975.1 Planctomycetota bacterium | reverse complement strand
AGCAAACCGCTTCAGTGGCCGCGCCTCTGTCGCTTGTCCGATGGTCATGGTGCCGACTAACGTTACTCACCGTCGACGCGGTTTGCGAAGCCCCACCGTTTAGTATAACCCGGTGGGGCTCGCTGCGCTCGACCTACCCTACACGATGGTCGTTTCCAATCCGTCAGAACAATCCTTTCACCTTGCCGGTCTCTACATCGACGTCCACCCGGCGGTAGGCCGGATCTGAAGCGGTGCCGGGCATCAAGGAGATATTGCCGGCCACCGGACAAATGAAGCGGGCCCCGCCGTAGATGAGGAAGTCGCGGATCGGCAGCGTCCAGCCGGTGGGCACGCCCTTGCGGGTCGGGTCGTGGCTCAGGCTCAAATGGGTCTTGACCATCATGGTGGCAAAGTCGCGGAACTTGGGATCGGCCTCGAAACGTTTGGCCTTGGCTTCGGCTTCCGGGGTATAGGATACCCCGTCGGCCCCGTAGACCTGCTTGGCGATCAACTCAACCCGCTGCCGCAGCGGGGTATTCAATTCGTAGAGGAACTTGAAATTGGGCTTTTCGTTACAGGCGTCAAGCACGGCGTCGGCCAACTCGAGGGCCCCCTGCCCGCCGTAGCGCCAATGTTGCGAGACGGCCACGCGGGCCCCCGCCTGCTCGGCCAGCTTGCAGACCAGCTTGATCTCGGCCGGGGTGTCGCTGTGAAAGGCGTTGATGGCCACCACCGGATTGATGCCGGCCTTCTTGACCGTCTTGATATGGTGCAGCAGGTTGGCCGCGCCGTCTTCCAACCAGGCCAGGTTCTCGGCGAAGTACTCCTTGGGGATCGGCTTGCCCGGCGGACAGGGCAGGGCGCCGGCCTTGACGCCGTGATGCTTCAACCCGCGGATGGTAGTGGTGATCACCGACACGTTGGGGATATTTCCCGAGGCCCGGCACTTGACGTTCCAGAACTTTTCGAAGCCGATGTCGGCCCCGAAGCCCGACTCGGTGATGTGGTAATCGGCCAACTTTAGTGAGATCTTGTCGGCCACCACCGAAGACTGCCCGACGGCGATATTGGCAAACGGACCGGCGTGGACGAAGCACGGCTGTCCCTCGATCGACTGGAGGAGGTTGGGGTTGATGGCCTCCCGCAGCCAGGCGGTCATCGCCCCGGCCACTTCCAGGTCGCCGCAGGTCACCGGGTTGCCCTTCTTGTTGTAGGCCACCACGATCTCCCCCATCCGTTGGCGGAGGTCCTTGAGGTCTTTGAAGACGGCCAGGATGGCCATTACTTCCGACGAGACGGCGATGCCGAACTTGCTCTGCATCAGGTAGCCGTCCATCGAGCCACCCATGCCGATGATGATGTTCCGCAGCGCCTGGGCGCAAAAATCGATGACCCAGCCCATCTCCACCTTGGTCGGGTCGACGTCCAATCGCTTCAAGTTGCTCTTGGCCAGGCGGGCGTCGTCGTAGTTGCGCTCGTGCTGCATGCGGGCGGAGAGGGCGACCATGGCCAGATTATGGGCGTTCATCACGGCGTTGATGTCGCCGGTCAGCCCCAACGAGAATTCGGTCAACGGGACGCACTGGGACAAACCGCCGCCGGCGGCCGAGCCCTTGATGTTCATGGTCGGCCCGCCCGACGGCTGGCGGATGCAGGCCACCACCTTTTTGCCGCGAACGCCGATGCCCTGCAGAAGCCCCATGGTGGTGGTCGATTTTCCTTCGCCCAGAGGAGTCGGCGTAATCGCGGTGACCTCGATGAACTTGCCGTCCGGCCGGTCCTTGAGACGCTCGAGCACCTTGATATAGTCCACCTTGGCGATGTAATTGCCGTGCGGCAGAAGCTCATCCTTGGTCAACCCAAGCTCTTCGGCGAGCTGGTAGCAGGTCTTCATGTGGGTGGCGGCTTCTTCGGCAATCTCCCAGTCCGCGTGTTTTGTGGGGTCCAGAGGCATCGAATTCTCCTGGGTTGAGGGTGGGGATGAACTGCCGCTATCTGTAACAAATCGCCGGTGGGTCGTCAAGTGTCGATGGCATGGAGCTTGTAGATCAGGGCGCGGCGGCTGATCCCGAGTTTCTTGGCGGCCTGGGTGCGATTGCCCTGGCATTCTTCGAGGGTGGCCAGGATCGCCGCCCGTTCGACTTGCGAGAGCCGACCGGCAGTGGCTGCCGTAGGGGCGCTGGCCAACGCGGCGACGTTGGGCGGCAGGTGCTCCGGCAAGACCACGTCGCCCCGACAGAGCAAGCAGGATCGTTGAATCGCGTTGCGCAACTGCCGAACATTGCCGGGCCACCGATAGGCCAGCAGGCACTGGATGGCCTGCGGAGAGAGCCGCACCGGGCCGCCGGCAAACTCCAGGGCGAACCGCCGCGCCAAGGGCACGATGTCGTCTTGCCGCTCCACTAGCGGCGGCACCAGCAACTCGACCACGTTGATGCGGTAATAGAGGTCATCGCGGAATCGCCCTTCCTGCACCTCTCGGCTCAAGTCGCGATTGGTGGCCGCGATGAGCCGGGCATCGACCCGGACCGGCGTATCGCTACCGACCGGCGTGATCTCGCCCGCTTCGAGCGCCCGCAGCAACTTGGGTTGCAGGTGGAGCGGCAGTTCGCCAATCTCGTCCAAAAAGAGCGTGCCGCCGTGGGCGGCGCGGAAATATCCTTCCCGCGCCTGCGCGGCTCCGGTGAAGGCCCCTTTGGTGTGACCGAACAATTCGCTTTCGATCAGGGCCTCCGGCAGGCCGGCGCAGTTGGCCGCTACCAAGGGCCCGGCGGCACGAGGGCTCCACTGGTGAATCATTCGGGCAACCACTTCCTTGCCGCTCCCGCTCTCGCCCAGGATCAGCACCGGGGCAGCCGACGGCGCCACCACCGCGGCCGTTTCCACCAGCCGCCGCATGGCCGCGCTCTCGCAGACGAACCACTCGGGCAGCTCGCGGACGGGCCGGTCGCCTTTGGGCTTCTCGGTCCTGCCGATGGCGTCGGAGATGGCGGCCTCCAATTCGTCGAGATCCACCGGCTTGGCCAGGTAATCGTCGGCCCCGCCCTTCATGGCCGCTACCGCTTGGCGGAGGTCGCCAAAGGCGGTGATCAACAGCACCGGCAGCTTATCGGTCATCCGGCGAATTTCCGCCAGGGCCTCGATGCCGCTCATGCCGGGCAGTCGCACGTCCAACAGCACCATATCGGGCAGGCGGCCACGGATCATGTCCAGGGCCGCCTCAGCCGAGGCGGCCTCTTCGACGCGGAAGCCCAGCGACTCGATGAAGCCGCCCAGCAAGCGGCGCTGGTCGGCTTCATCATCGACTACCAGGACGATGCGACTGTCTTCAACCATGGATGCCGTCCAGCCAGAAAATCGCCCCGCCGCCGACACCAGGCGTGTAGCCAACCTCCCAGCCGTGAGCGGCGGCGATGCGGCGGACGATCGCCAACCCCAGCCCGGTGCCGTTGGTGCGGGTGGTGAAATACGGGGTGAACAGTTTATCGATCGCGTCGGCAGGGACGCCCGATCCACGATCGGCCACTTCGACCCTCGTTGTGCCATGCACGGTCCGCGTGAGGGCGACTTCGACGGCGCCGCCCTCGGGGCTGGCCTGAACCGCGTTCTGCAACAGGTTGAACAGCGCCTGGCGGAATAGTTCCCGATCGCCAACAATGGTCGTGCGGCTTACGGCCGCAGAGGGACCGGAAGGGGACAGTCCCCCCAGTCCCCGTAGACCGACCGTGCAGCACAGGCTCACTCGCTTGGAGCTCAGGTCGGGATCCAACAGCACCGTCAACTCGGCGGCTACCTCGGCAGGGTCAAACCGCTCCAGCTTGGGTTCGCTCGGCCGCGCAAAGGCAAGAAACTGGTTGATCCGGGCCGTAAGTCGGTCGCACTCCTCAATGATGGCCTGGACTTGTTGTCGGCCATCGGGTAAGCCGGGACCGGCATCGGCCAGTCGTTGCGTCCAGCCGCGAATCAACCCCAGGGGGTTGCGGGTCTCGTGGGCCAGCCCGGCGGCCGCCTGGCTGAGGTCGCGGAAATGACGGGCTTCGAGGGCCATGGACCGCTCCCGCCCATGCGCCTCGGCCAATCGCACGCTGGCCCGCCACGCCAAGGCCACGCAGAGCACAACCAACGAGCCGGCGGCGACGATCGAACCCCGCAGCCAGGCCGCCCGGCGGCAGGCCAAGTCGGCACGTTGGCGGTCGACTACCAGCACGGCGGCCACCGTCTTGCCCGGCGCAAAGGATTTGGAGGTGGCATCGTCTCGCGATTGCCAGCGTCCGCCCCAGCCACGTCCGCCGCCAAAGCCGCCGCCGCGTCCTCCGCCCGGCCCGGGGGTTTCCGACGGCAGACGGAATGTCTTGATGAGCCGAAAGCCGTTGGGCTGCCAGTTCTGGCCGGACACCAGGGGCGGCTGGAGATGAACCAGCGTGGTTGCCCCCGCCGCCAGCACCGTCTTGCCGTCCTCCGAAATCAGGGCGGCTGCCCGCACGTCCTTCGAGTGGACCAGGCCATCCAGCACGCCCTGGATGTTCTCGGCAAAGAACTGCCCCAGTCGGCGGTGCGAACGGACGCCGCCGACCAGGGCATTCATCACCGAGTCAGCCGTGCTGGAGACGGTCTCGCGGGCCAGGTCACATTCGTGGCCATACTCGTCCCATTGCCATGCCGCCAAGGCGGCCAGCGCCAGGAGGAGTCCGCTTGAAGCCATCCAGGGTTGCCACTTCATGCTTGGCTCTAGTGGTGCATCCCGTGCCTCAACTCATAGTAGTCGCAGATGCCGTCGTTGTCCTGGTCGAGGAAGGCGGGACCGCCCGGGGCGAGTCCGCGACCGGCGCCGGGGCCGAAGCCCTGGCCGAATCCACCCCCGCCGCCAAAACCGCGACCGCCAGCCGGTCCGAAGCCGGCGCCCCGACCGCGGCCGCCCCATCCCGGTCCGCGGCCAAATCCCAGCCCGGGGCCGCCCCAAGGACATCCCCAACCGGCAGGCACATTGCCCGCCGCGGCCGCATTTTGCGCCAGCAGCTTTGCGCGGATCTGCTGGAGCTTCTTGGCCAGTTGGTCCACCTTGGCCTGGTCAGGCTTTTCAGCCGACTGGGCCTCGATCAGGGCCGCCAGCGTGCGGTGGTAGTCGGCACGCAAGGCGGCACTTTCGGCGGCGGCGCGGGCCGCCGTCTTGCTGTCGGGCGAGGTCGTCGCCGTCTTCTCCTCGGCGATGCCGAAGGAAACCAGGCCGCCGCACAGGACGGCCATCGTCACCATAGTCAGTAGCTGTCTCATGGTCAACTCCTACTTCCAATTCTCGCGGTCGCGCCCTGCAAGTTTTGCACACCCACGCGGTTGTGCCTGTTACGTTTTTGCAGTCGCCGGCGAAGGTCTTCGGGCCGCCCTGCCCACAAAATCCGTCTTCGGCGACGCCGCACGGCCGGCAATCCAAGCCCAGGGCGCG
Source organism: Planctomycetota bacterium (assembly GCA_021784975.1). Lineage (GTDB taxonomy): Bacteria > Planctomycetota > Planctomycetia > Pirellulales > Thermoguttaceae > JAJYGU01. Next base: position 9,491 of record JAJYGU010000164.1, on the reverse strand, counting down.
TTTCGGCACGGATCGCGGGCCTGCCCGGCCGTGGCCGCCGGCCGGAGCGAGTTGCACTCATGCAACTTCGATGCCGCTAAAAAGCGAGAATTAGCGCCCCGTAGCACAGGCTTCCAGCCTGTGTACCAACAGGGCCAAGATGGCCGTGCCACTTCCTGTTCAGCGTTTGCGGGGCCGCACCTTGTAGTTGCCGCGGCTCTCGTCGTACTCCAGCTCGATCAGCCCCTTGGCCTGGATGTCTTCCAGCAGGTCGGAGAAGCTGCCGTAGCCGTAGTAGCCCTCGTTGAAGCCGGGATAGACGCGGCGAATCGCCTGTTTGAGCGTCGAGCCCCAGAGCGGATCGTAGTCTTGCTCCACGGAATGTACGACTTCGACCACCCGATCGACGGCCTCCTGCCTCTTGCCTGCCTCGGTGCTGTCCTTCTTGACTGCCCTGGGGGCCTTGTGGGCTTTGCGAACCAGGTCGTCGTAGTAGAGGAACTCGTCGCAGTTGGAAATCAACAGGTCCGAGGTGGAGCTCTTCACGCCGCAGCCGATCACTCGCCGGTTGTTTTCCTTGAGCTTGGAGACCAGCGGCGAGAAGTCGCTGTCACCGGACAACAAAGCGAAGGTGTCGATGTGCTGCTTCGCGTGGCACAGGTCAAGGGCGTCGACCACCATGTGGATGTCGGCGCTATTTTTGCCGCTCATTTTGCTCTGCGGGATGTCGATCATCTCGACCCCCTGGGCGTGGAACTCCCGCACCGAATCCTCGTAATTGCTCCAATCGCAGTAGGCCCGCTTATAGACGATGCGGCCCTTCTCCAGCAGGCGTTTGAGAACCAGCTCGATCTGGAACCTTCCGGCCTTCATATCCCGAACGCCGATGGCCAGGTTCTCGAAATCCACAAAGACGGCAATCAGGGGCTCTTCGGACATCAGGGTCTGCCATCCTTTCAGTACAAGATTTTGCAGTTCGGCAATGTCTTCCGCAAGTCCCGGACTTGTGCCCCGGTCATCTTGGTGCCGCGCAGATTGAGCACTTTAAGGTTGGTCATGGCCTCAAAGGTCTCCATCGCGTCGTCGGTCACCGGGGTGGCCGTCAGGTCCAGCGATTCGAGGTTGGGAATGGTCTGCAGGTTCTCCAGGCCATCCTCGGTCACCTTGGTCCGACCCAAATCCAGGGACCTGAGCCTGGTCAACCCTTGCAGGCTGATCATTCCATCATCGGTCACGCGGGTGCCGTTGAGCGACAAGTTTTGCAACTCGGTCAGGCTGGCGAGGTGCCGCAGTCCGGCGTCGGTCACCCTGGTTTGCCCCAAGTCAAGCCTTTGGAGTCGGGGGAATCTTTTGAGGTTCTCCAGGTCGGCATCGGTTGCCTTGGCGCCGTGCAGGTCCACCGCACTCACTTCAAGGGTGAGCTTGCCGCCGAACTTCTGGACGGCGGCAATCGCTGCCTGTTGGTCTCTTGCCGGCTCGGCAGCGCGGCCGAAGAGCGCCACGGACGCCAGCATGCCCGCGGCGGCCAGCACGCCCCGAGGCGTTTTCCCGTTCATCACTTTCTCCTTGCGAAAGAGGGTGTCAATCCTCATCCCGATGCAGCACGGATTATAGCCGAAGTGCCTCCGCTCCGATACGGACCTTGTTGCAGGCGGAGCACCGCGGCAGTAGAATCGGCGTCCGTGTATCCCCCTGGTTCCCAACGAAAGGAGCGACTCCCATGCGTTATCACCGAGCATTTTTGGCCGTCATTCCGCTCGCAGTAGCGCTAGCCCTGGTGCTGAGCAGCGCCACCGTGCACGCTCAATCGGCGTCGAGCAAGAAGCCGGCGGCCAAGCCGGCTTCGCCGCAGGCCAAGGCCAAACCACCGGCCGCCAAGTCCGCACCGCAATCCAAGACACGTGGCAAGCCGGAAGCGGCCCGGGCCAAGTCCAGGGCTCGACGGGCTAAGCCGGAAGGGCGACGGGCCGTGCCGCCCTCCGCACGGCCGCGGCATCCGCTTCCGCCGATGGACTTTGCTCTGGCGCACTTGCCGATGCTGAGAGCCCTCCACGAGGCGGCCCGGACCGGGGCCTGGAAACGGATCGGCAAACCGGCCGTCGAAGTGGCCACCTCGGTCCTCTCGGGCAACAGCCCCAAGCTATTCTCGGACTTGGTGGCCCAGTTGCTCTCCGGCAATCACACCAAGCTGCTCGTCGAAAACAAACCGGAAGTGCTCACCGGCGACCACCCCAAAGTGCTTTCGGGCAACGAGGCGAGGCTGCTGTCCGGCAACAAGGCCAACATTTCCGACAATGAGGCCAGTTGTTGCAGCCACAATCAAATCTCGCTCTTCTCGAACATCAAGATCGAGATCTATGTGAGCGGCACGGGCAACCAGGTCGGCGGCCCCGGCCCGCACCCGCCAATGCCGCCGCACGCGGCGCCGACCGCCGTTTTTCCTGCACCCTACGTGCCAGGCTACTCGCAGCCGCCGCAACAGCCAATGTCTTCGCGAGGACACGCGCCTGCCAAGCCGCGCCAACACGGACCAGAGAAAAAGCCGCGGTAGTCTTTTGCCTGGCGCCCCTCACACCGGCTTCGCTGGTTTCACTCAAGCCGGTCAGAGCGGCCGGCTACTTTTCGTCGGCGGCCACGAAGGCGGCCATCGAGCGGGGCTCCATGGTCACGATGCCGTTGGCCGGCGGCGGGGGGCCGTCCAGGTCGGGATAGATGTCGCGCGGGCTCTCCAGGGCCGTATTCAGCAGTAACCGCCAGTTCAGGCCTCTTGCCGGGCCGGGAACGGTGAAGTGCCGGGCATCGGCCCCGCAGTGAATCAGCAAGAGGACGTGATGGTGCGGCCGCTCGGCCGGGCTCTCGCCCGGCGGGGCCGCCAACAAGCACACCAGGCTTCGGCCTTCGCCCATCCAGTCCATCGGTCCGCCGGTGGCGCTGAACCAGCTCACATCGGGTAGCCCGCCCGGCACGCGAGCCTGGCCGAACAGAAAATCGGTCTGCCGCACCACCGCTTCCGCCTTGCGGAAGCCGATCAGCGCCCGGCAGAAGCGGCACAGCCCCTGGTGTTTTTCCACCAATTGCCAATTGAACCAGGAGGTATCGTTGTCTTGGCAGTAGGCGTTGTTGTTGCCCTGTTGGGTGCGGCGACATTCGTCGCCGGCCAAGAGCATGGGCACGCCTTGGCTCAACAGCAGCGAGGCCAGCATATTCTTGATCTGCCGCAGTCGCACCGCCTCCACGGCGGCCCGGCGGGTGGGCCCTTCGACGCCGTAGTTGTAGCTGTAGTTGGCTCCGTCGCCGTCGCGATTCTCTTCGCCGTTGGCCTCATTATGTTTCTGATTGTAGGAAACCAGATCGTTGAGAGTGAAGCCGTCGTGCGAGGTGATGAAGTTGATGCTGTGATACGGTTTTCGACCGCTGGCCGCGTACAGGTCGCTGGAGCCGGCCAGCCGAGTGGCCAGCAGGCCGACCTGGTTGGGATCGCCCCGCCAGTAGCGTCGCAGGTCGTCGCGGTAGCGGCCGTTCCATTCGGCCCATCGCCGGCTGCCGAAGTTGCCCACCTGATAACCGCCGGCGGCGTCCCAGGCCTCGGCGATGATCTTGGTGTCGGCCAGCAGCGGGTCTTCGGCAATCGCTTCCAGCACGGGGGGATTGGGGACCAGATTGCCCTGGCGGTCGCGGCTGAGGATTGAGGCCAGGTCGAAACGAAAGCCGTCGACGTGGTAGTTGTGGACCCAGTGGCGGAGGCAGTGGAAGATCATCTCGCGGACGATGGGATGATTGCCGTTGAGGGTGTTGCCGCAGCCGGAAAGGTTGCGGTACTTCCCCCCACCGTTTTCCAGCATGTAGTAAACCCGGTTCTCCAGCCCCTTGAAGCTTAACGTCGGTCCGCTCTCGTTGCCTTCGGCCGTGTGGTTGAAGACCACGTCGAGAATGACCTCGATTCCGGCCCGGTGCAGGGCCTGCACCATTTGTTTGAACTCGCGGACCTGGGCGCCGGGCCCGCGATCGGTGGCATAGCCGCGATGGGGAGCAAACAGCGCCAGCGGATCGTAGCCCCAATAGTCGGCCGGATGGGCCGGCTCGCCCAAGCAATCGTTGACGGGAAACTCGAAGACCGGCATCAGTTCCACCGCGGTTACGCCCAGCGATTCCAGGTAGGGGATCTTTTCGATCAGCCCGAGGTAGGTACCGGGGTGGGCCACCTGGCTCGACCTGGCCTGAGTGAAGCCGCGGACGTGTAGCTCGTAGATCACCGTCTCGGCCAGGCTCCGCCGCAGATGACGATCATTCTGCCACTCGAACTCATCGTCGACGACCACGCACTTGGGCGGACGGAGGATGCCGTCGGTTGCCGGCAGAAAATCGCCCGCCAGGGCCTTGGCGTAGGGGTCGATCAGCCGCGCCCGCGGGTCGAAGCGGAGCCCCTTCTCGGGATCCTGAGGTCCGTCGGCCTGAAAGTGGTAAAGCTGCCCCGGCCCCACGCCGGGCACGAACACGCTCCAGGCATCGCCCCAGCGGTTGGATTCGAGATCAAAAGGCAGCACTTCCGCCGGCTCCGGGTCGCTGACACGGTCATAGAAAAGCACCCGCATCGCCGTCGCCCGGCGGCTGAAAACCACAAACTGCACCCCGCCGTCATGGGCAATTGCGCCCCAAGGCAGCGGATAGGTGAATCGCGGGGATGCAGGTCGATCAGACATGGGAAGAAAATGGGCTTGTCTCTAAGGGAACAGTCCCCATTTTTTGCGGCATCCTGCCACAAAAATCGGGACCGTCCCCGTGCCACACCAAGAAGCATACCACCGTTTTTGTCCGCACGATACGCGAGAATTGCCGGATTTGCTGTAACCGATAGGACGGTTCAGGTCTCACTTCCTATGTCAGAGGCATGTGGCTAATGGCACCCATCTATAGTGGTAGATGCGGTGCCAGTCGAACTGGACCGGCCACACCACTTCCCTTATACTTCTTAGGTTAGTCGATCAATCCCGTTGACCATGACCGACCGCATTAAACAGCTTGTCCGACTGGCGATTGGGCCGGTAGTGCTCTTGCTGGCCGCCGCGCCCGCCGCGACGCAGGCCCAGTTCTCCAGTGGGGCGTTTGGAACACCCGCTGGCCAAACGAAGGGCCCGGTTACGGCACACGCCCGGTTCACGGCCCCCTCGGCGGACCGACCCGGCTATCTGTTGGTGACCGCCACCATCCAGCCGGGCTGGCACATCTACTCGATCACCCAGGCCGAAGGCGGGCCAATCGCCAGCAAGATCGAGATTGCCGCCCTGTCGCCGGGAGTGCGGATCGCCGACAAGTTCCGCCCGTCGGTGGCGCCGGATGCGAAGAAAGAAGAACTGTTCGACAACATGGTCGTCGAGACCCATCACGGCACGGTGACCTGGTATGCGCCCTTGGAATTGGCTGCGGGCGTCGATCCTGCCAGGCTGAGGATTGCCGGCAAATTGACCGTGCAGTCTTGTGACGCCAATTCCTGCCTGCCGCCGCAACACATACCGTTCGTGGCGGTGTTAGGGCCGGGCGTTTCGGCTTCTGGCCTTTCGGCCCCGCGTCCGGCGGGGAGCGTTCCGTTTGCGGCCAAAGCGGTCGTCGCGCCGGCGGTTGCCGCCGCAGCGGCTACGAAAGTCGCCAGCGCCGGCGGCCTCGGCGCCCAAGGTCTCCTTTGGCAGCTCGGAGCGGCTTTCCTGGGCGGATTGATCCTCAATCTGATGCCCTGCGTGCTGCCGGTGATCAGTCTGAAGATTCTCGCTTTCTTGCAGCAGGCCGGCGAAAGCCGCGCGCGGGTGTTCGCCCTGAACGTCTGGTATTCCGCCGGCTTGCTTTCGGTCTTCATGATGCTGGCGGCCCTGGCGGCCAGCGCGGGCCTGGCCTGGGGCGAACAATTCACTCTTCCCTGGTTCAAGGTGGCCATGACGGCCTTCGTGTTCGCGATGGCGTTGAGCTTTCTGGGTGTCTGGGAGATTCCCATCCCCGGATTTGTCGGCGTCGGACGGGCCAACCAGTTGCAGGCCCAGGAAGGTCCGGCCGGGGCCTTTTTCAAGGGCGTGTTTACCACCATCCTGGCCACGCCGTGCAGCGGACCGTTGCTCGGGCCGGTGTTCGGCTATCTGCTCAAGCAGCCGCCCTACATGGCCTATTGGGTGTTCGGCGCGGTAGGTCTGGGCATGGCCTCCCCGTATCTGCTGATCGGCGCGTTCCCTCAACTCATTCGCTTTCTTCCCCGGCCGGGAGGGTGGATGGAGACCGTTAAGCAGGTCATGGCCTTTCTGCTCTTGGCTACCGTGGTCTACCTGTTCAACACCATGAGCAGCCGCTACTTTATACCGACGCTCAGCTTGCTGGTCGGGCTGTGGTTTGCCTGCTGGTGGATCGGGCGCACCCCGTTGACGGCCGGGCCGGGTCGCCAATTTGCCGCCTGGCTGGGCGGTCCGGCCGTGGCGGTGTTGGTGGGCTGGTTCGCCTTCACGGTGATGCTCGAAGAGCCGAAAATCGCCTGGCAAGCCTTTTCACCCGAGGCCGTCGCCCGTGCCCAGGCGGAGGGCAAGACGGTCATGGTCGATTTTTCCGCGAATTGGTGCCCGAACTGCAAGAGCAACTTGAAGTTCGCCATTGAGACCGAGTCGGTGCGCAGACTGATCGCGGCCAACGGAGTGGTGCCGATGCTGGCCGACTGGACCGATCCTTCGCCGGTGATCAAGAAGGCCCTGAACGACTTGGGCTACAACTCCATCCCGCTCTTGGCCATTTGGCCCGGGCAGGCCAAGAAGGATGCCGCCGGGCAGAAACCCATTGTGCTCTCAGACCTCCTGCCGGAGAGCCAAGTCCTAGCGGCGTTAAAGGAAGCCGGGCCTTCCGAGCGCCGCCGATAAGCCAGAGAAGAGGTCGCCGTGACCAACCCACTCGGTGATTTCGCCATTGGGACGGTCACGGTGTCGGCTGATGGGAACGAACAAAACGGTTGCGGTAAACCTCTCTACAGTTGGCGCGTGGAAATACTACCCTTTCCACGTTCATGGGATCCGTCACGACGTTGGGATAGTGAGGCAAACAAGAAGCTATTCGGGGAATACCGCGGTTTTGCATACCCGTTCTGTGATCCGAAGAGCGGAGAAAAAGCCATTCCCGACACAATGGTCTTCGCCATTACAGGACCTGGGACTGCCTTTGGGGACGGGAAGACAGCGCCGAAGTCGCTAAATGATATCTCACCTTCCACGATTCTCGCCGTGGAAGTCTGTAGGTCCGGAACTCCATGGGCAGCGCCCGGCGATTTTGACATCCGAACTATGCCACGAACGATAAACGCCGCGGGAGGAAAAGAAATTTCCAGCTTCTATGGCCCTCCGTGCCAATAATGATTGAGACACTGCCTGCTTGGTAATTACAGTAGAGGGGCAAACAAAGCGGATACGTCCAATTGTCTGCCATTGATCGTCCGGAAGTATTGGACGTATCCGCTTTCCTCCCTCCGTCCCGATGCACAGCGTCCTGCTTCGGTTTCGCGCGAATGAGGTCTCCCGCCGGGTTGCTCACCCTGGCGGTCGTTCCGCAAGATCACCGATGAACGCCTCGACGCCCTCGTGGTCGAACACCACCGGCACTCCGCCCGGACCGACGAAGATCGCCACCCCCTCCCGGTGTACCAGCGCACGAGGGTGGTCCACCTCAAACTGCCGGCCGCTGATGAGAACAACGGTGAATGGCTGGAACGGCGACCGCTCCTGGAACGCCTGGAGGGTATGCTCGAAATTGTCGGCGGTCATTGGCGGCTCCTTTCCAAATCAATTCTACCACTATTCAGCCCATGCGACAGCCCCTATCATCCCCCCCACTCCGATGACAGTCGTCCGCCGGCGAACTTACCCTGTATGCTGATTTCCACTTTCGCAAGCAGAACCGCGCCCACGAGTGGCATCGAGAATCAGATGGGCTTACCGCAGGACTTGCTTGCCAGCCTCCATGATCGCCGGATAAGACCTGGAGCGGACCATCCACTTCCAGTCCTGACTCGGTTTCCAATATGGCGGCGGATACGGCCGGCAATCTCTATGTGGTGGGCTGTTTTACCGGTACCGTGAACTTTGACACCGACCCCGGCAAGAGCGATCTCCACACCTCCTACGGCGGCTCAAACGACAACTACTCTGACGCCTACCTCAGCAAGTTCGACGCCAACGGCAACTTTCAGTGTGGAGGCAATTGGGGTCAGGTCGGGATTAGGGATTAGGAAGCTGTCGCTCAAGCCTTTGAAGCGTTCGCTGCAAGCCCACAGGGTATTCGATGCGTAGCGGCCGTGCCATGCCACGATTCCACCCGCTGCGTTCCACTGCTGCAATACTAATCCCTAATCCCTGTCTGACCCCAGAGCACCAAGCATTTTGTTTTCCCAAACATCGCCTCTGCGTTTGGCCAAATTTGCTCCTCCTGGTGAATGAACCCCTTACTGCCGCACGTCATACGCATAGAGTCGGTCGCCATGGCGGAGGTAGAGTCTTCCGCCGCAGACCACCGGGTGGGCCCAGGTGGGGCCGTCGCCTCCTTCGGGCATCTTGAATTGGCTGATGATCTCATGGCCGGTCGGGCTTGGCCGGACCAGGCCGACCTTGCCTTGCTCGCTCAGGACATAGAACATTCCATCGGCGCAGGTCAACGAGCCTTCGCCCACGCCCCGTTGGGCCCACATCAGGCGTCCGGTCTTCCAATCGAGGCAGGCCCACTTGGCGTGGTTGGTGAAATGCGATGCCCCGTAGAGATAGCCGTTCCACAGGATCACGCCGCCGTGGCGGTTGTCGAGGTCCTTGCAGCGCCACACCGGCCGGACCGTGGCCTCGCCGCGGCGGACGTTGATCTTCAACAGCACGCAGCCCAGCCCGTAGCCGCCGGTGATGAACACCTGGCCGTCGTGGTAGATCGGGGTGACGCAGTTGGCCACGTAGCGCGGGGTGTAGTGTTCGAACTTCCAGAGCAGCTCGCCGTTATCGGCGTTGACCCCAATGAACGAGCGAGATGACATGCCGAGAATCATCCGCAAGCCACCGTATTCAGCCAGGATCGGCGAGACATAGGAGGCCGGCTCGTGGGCGCTCGGCGATTTCCAGACCGTCCGGCCGGTCTGTTTGTCAAGGGCCGCCATGGCGGTCGCCCCACCGGGACAACAGATGACCCGTTTACGGTCGATCAAGAGCGATTCGGCCCGGCCGAACTCGTCGCCTTTGCCGTGGAAGCGGGCGGCGAGATTCGCCTCCCAGATTCGCTGGCCGGTCTTGGCGTCCAGGCAAACGATCTGGTCATGGGCGTTCTCGTGATAGAGCCGATCGCCGTCGATGGTGGGAGTGGCCCGCGAGCCGGTTGGGCCGACCTTCGTCCAAGCCGCCCCGTTGGTTGTCCGCCACAGAATGTGCCCGTCCATATCGAGGGCGAAGATGGCCAAATGATCGCCCACGTCGCCGGCCGTGTAGATCCGGCCGTCGGCGATGGTGACCGAGGCGAAGCCTTGC
>JAJYGU010000144.1 GCA_021784975.1 Planctomycetota bacterium | reverse complement strand
CGACGAAGTCGTCCGCGAGTATGGGGCTGATTCGCTACGGCTCTATGAGATGTTCATGGGGCCGCTGGAGGCGGTCAAGCCGTGGAGCATGGACGGCGTCAGCGGCGTCCGCGGCTTCTTGGACCGGGTGTGGCGGATGATGATCGACGATCGCTCGGAGGCGGTGCAACTCAACGCGGCCGTCCAAGAGGCGCCGCCTACGGCGGCACAAAACCGCATGCTGCACAAGACCGTCAAGACCGTCACCGCCGACCTCGAACAGATGTCGTTCAACACGGCCATCGCCCGCATGATGGAGTTTACCAACTTCTTTCTCAAGGAAGATCGCCGGCCGCGGGCGGCTATGGAAGACTTCGTCCTCCTGCTGTCACCGCTGGCCCCGCATATTGCCGAGGAGCTGTGGCAAGCCTTGGGGCATGGCAAGACGCTGGCCTATGAGTCCTGGCCCAGCTACGATGAAGCGGCCCTGAAGGAGGACAGCATCGAGGTGCCGGTGCAGGTCAACGGTAAGCTCCGGGGGAAAGTCGTGGTTCCGTCCGGTGCCGACGCCGCGGCCCTCGAGGCTGCCGCCCGCGGCGATGCCAAAGTCGCCGAATGGCTCGCCGGCAAGAGGGTGGTGAAGGTCATCGTTGTTCCCGGGAGAATGGTCAACTTCGTAGTGCGGTAACAGTCTCTTACTGGTTCGACTGCCGTGACCAGTGGTGGCACGAGGTCACCACCGAGGAAACCAACGCGCCCGAGGAGCATGAGGATTATCCCCGCCTGCTGCAAGCCCGCACTCCTTCCCCGCCGCAGTAACCCGATCTCGAAGATAACGAAGAGGACGACGAGGAGTGATGTCGTCAGCGGCCTGGTCGCACGACGCGGATCTTGCGTTCGGTCACGACGACAAAACAGCGCTGCCAGGAGTCAACATTCTCAGTCCGAAAGATTGAACTGAGTCGCTCTGTCAATGCGATGCGGCCAGGGTTGCGCAAGCGGAGCAGGAGAATGCCGCAATGTGTGCCGGGCCGATAACAACGGATGTCCGAGAAATCCATGTCTTGCGTGATGAGAAACCGCTGTGTGCCTTGAACAGCCCGCCAAATCGTTGGGTCGTCGCGTCCCTGAAGGGCCTCCGCAGGAACTGTATCGACGTTGTGGCCGAGGGCCGCGAGTAGTGATGCGAGCTGCGCCGGCAGATTCTCGTCAAGTTTGATCCGCATGGATAACCGGCGCGCTGCTGACGGGCAAATCTTCTTCGGTGGACGCAGCAGCAAACGCGATGACAGCACGAACATCTTCAACGGTCAAGGTCGGGAAATCGGCGAGAATTGCCTCGTTGCTCGCGCCCTCTGCCAGACTTGCCAAGACGGTCCTAAGTGTTACCCGTGTCCCCTTGATGACGGGTTCGCCGCCGCAGGTCTCCGGATTGCGAGTGATATGAGCGAGATAGTCCATACAGAAAGTCTCCAACCTCCGCCGAATTATACCACCTCTGGTGGGCGGAACAAACCTTGCAGACGCGATTCAGCCGAAATCCGACTACAGTTCGTTCAACTCAAGCTGGGCCTTGAATACCTTCTCGATTTGTTCATGGAGGTCTTCCAGGTGGGCCCGCGTGGCCGGATCCATTTGCACCTTGGTTCCCTTGCCGCTGAGCGTCCATTGGATGCGGTCGTTGATTTGCCGCAAGTGGTGCTTGGCCAGGCTGCGGGCGTCGGCCGGGGCGGCCGTCTCGCCGGAGTAGTAGAAGATCAGCATCGAGAGCTCGGACCACAGATTGCGTCGCGGACCGATCGCCAGCCGCGCCAGTTGCGAAACGTGTTCGCGCTGCAGATTGCGGCGGACGACCGACAGGCTGAGCTTCTGCTCTTTCTTGGCGTCGGCCGCGCTGACCGGCAGTTCCGACCAGATGGCGTCGGTCAGGGCCTTGAACACCTCGGTCAGTTGCAGCACCTCCTGGCCGGGGTCCGCCTGGACAGCAATCTCTTGGATGGAGCGCAGCGTCCTGGGGCTCAGAAAACGCGAGAGCACGATGCGTTGAATGGCCAGGACCTGCTGGTGCAAGGGATACTGGTAGCTGCCGGCCAGGAAGAAAAACGGCTCGTCGCTTCGCCAGTATTGCGGGGCCAGGTGGCGCAACAACTCCGGTTTGAACTGGAACGCCTTGACCGACAAGACCTCGTCTTGCAGCAGCCGGATGGCCTCGCGCTGCTTGGCGACGTCGATGGGCTTCATGGGCGGCCGGCCGTGGGGGTCGCCGCGGTGGTCGCGGCAAGTGTATTCGCCGCCCACGTAGTCGGCCGAGAGCGAGGCGGCGTGGGCCAATTCGCCCAACAGGGTGGAAAAGGCCTCGCGGGCCCGCTGCCAGCCCTCGCCCTTGGCCACCACCCGGTCCTGAAGCTTAGCCAGGCTGGTGCGGACCAACTGGATGCGGTTCTTGGCATACTCGAGCGGATCGCCCAGGTCCATCAGATTGATCCGCGGGTCGGGATTCAGAAACAGGTCTTCATCAGTGGCGTAAGTAAAATTGGGGTCCGCCGCCCGGTCGGCGATCTTGGCCAAAGGCTGCTTTTCGTCGCCTTCGATCGGCTTGTAGGCATATTCGATCGCCCAGTAGTCGTAGGGACCTAGGGTGGGAGAGAAGTAGTCGCCCTGCTTTTCCCCTTTGCGGGCGATGTTGGCGGGCAGGTAGTCCATGACCGATCCGGAGTTGCCGTGCGTGGCGGTGAAGGACGGATCGTTGATCTGCTTGAGGGAGTAGGCGGTGCTGGCCTTGAAGTTGTGCCGCAGCCCCAGGGTGTGGCCGACCTCGTGCATCACCACCTCCTTGACGGCCTGGGCGATGAACTTTTCCGGCACCTTACCGCCGGGATCGAGTTGGCCCTTGGCCGCCAAAACCGCCGCCAGCACTTCCAGTTGCTGTTGCATGCTCGGTCCCATCTGGCAGCGTGGGCAGCCCATCAGCCCGAACGACGGGTGTAAGGCGAGCCGCGGCGATTGCTGCAACTGCTCCAGGATCGTGCCCCGTTTCTCGGCGAGGATGCGGTTCAAAGCGGGGGCCGCGTCTTCAAACTGGGGCAGATCGGCGGCAAAGAGCTTGAAGAAGGAAAAGCCCGCGGCCGA
>JAJYGU010000204.1 GCA_021784975.1 Planctomycetota bacterium | reverse complement strand
CTCTTCAGCGGGCAGTTCGTCGTCGGCAAGGGCAGTTTCCGGACAGATTGCCACGCAGTGGTCGCATCGACAACACTGTTGGGGATAGCGGACTTGGACTTCTCGACCGCCATCGGCGCGGGACCTACCCCCGTCGGCGGCGGGCCGCCAGGCGAGCACGTAGTTCGGACATTCGTCGATGCAAAATCCGCAACTGGTGCACCTGGCGGAATCAATCGAAATCATTTGGCTGCCTCGTTCGGCCATTGGATGCGGAACAAGCCCCAGTGGCCGTTTTGTTGCACCAGATTCACAAATAGGTCCGGATGGTCTTCCGCCCACTTTAACTCCGTGCACGGGGGTTCCAGACACAAGAGGTGGGTCGCCCCGGCTTTGCGGAGCGCCTGCACCCAGGCCTCAAAGGAGGGATTGGCATTGGCGGCATAGTCGGCTCCGTACCCCACAAGGGCGCCGTCCGCCTGGGGCGAGACATACATCAGGTGGTTTTGCAATCGCGGGCCGAGAAAGGGAGCAATAAAAGCGCCGTGGCTCCGGCTCGCCGGGCCGTAGGTGAACGCAATCCGCAAGGGTCCGGGCTCGGACTCCAGTACGTGGAGCCCGTCAACCCAGTAGTTGGGAAAACGGTGCATAATCATGCATTCCGAGTAGGCTCGAATGCGGAAGGAGTCTTTGAATTGCAGGACGGCGTACATGCCGCCGACAACCGCCACCGCCAAGAGCGAACCAGCCACCGCGGACCTGGCGGCGGAAGAAGCGAACCAGCGGCGGTGGTGGATCAGGAAGTAACCCAGCGTCATCAGGCCTACGGCCGCGGCCAGGAAGAAGCTCTCGATCCCCGGCCGACCATAGACGAAGATGTTGAGAAACGACCAGGTGCCGCAAAGGATGGCGACCGCCGAGATTTCCTGGATCAGAAGCGTGCCGCAGCGATAACCCTGCAAGAGAGGAAGACCCGCGGCGGCAATCAGGACCAGTGCCGCGGTCAGAAACCGCCCATTCACGCCGGCCCATCCCAAACGGACGGGCGTGAACCAAGGCGAGAAATACAGGCCTAGTACGGCTACGATGGCCAGGAATGCCAGCACGTACCGGCGTTGGAACTGCCTGACCCGCAAGGCAATGCCTGGCAGCCCTAACACGATCAGCAAGAGGGTAAACCCGTAAGTGGCCACGGCGGCCGACAAGGCCTTCTCTTCGCCGGCAAAATCGTAGGCTAGCTTGGTCGGCGACCCCACGGCTAAGGCGAGGTTGGGCGGCATGGCCCCCAAGTGCAAGGGCCCAATCCTTAGCGGGATGCAGCCCAGCGGGTAGCCGGTTGCCCAGTAATTGAACCCTAACCAGGGCGCGATCGGGGCCGCCAAGGCGAGCACGCCCAGAGCCAGACGCCCGATCCACGGTCTGCCAGCCCGCAGCAAGAGCACCACGGCCGGGATGGCCAGCAGAACGGTGGCGGCGAACATATTGAACTTGACCGAGGAAGCCAGCCCAAAGGCGGCCGCCGAGAGGTAGAAATCGGCCGCTTGCTTGGAGCGTTCAAAACGAAGAAGGAACAGGACGCCCGCCAGCAGAAACGCATTGCCACAGGTGTCCACGTAGCCGCTGCCCACCAACCGACCCAGATCGATGGTGCACAGGAAGGCCAGGCCCACCAGGGCTGAGGTCCTGCCCGGCAGGCCAAACTCAGTGGCCAGACCGGCGGTGGTCAGTCCCAGCAAGCCCCAGAAGAACACGTCCGGGATGCCGGCCAAGAGATCGTGATGGAGGAAGAGCATGGCCCAAGCCGTGAAGGCCTCCCCGCCGCCAAAAAGCGTCAGGGCGCTTTCCCATCCGCCGGGCGCGATCAGCGCCGTCCAGCGGCCGCTTTGGACCCACATCCCGGCCTTGACCGCGTGATAGGTTATCGCATCCCAGCCGAGAAGCGGCAAGGCCAGCGTGCGGACCGTCAGCAGCACGGCCAACAAGGAAAAGCCCGTCATGGCTGCCCACCACAGGCAACTGTCGAAGAGCCAACTATGAGTGGACAGGCCGTCTTGGAGGGACGGTTCAGGGGGACTGTCCCAATTTTCGCGGCCGGGCACCGATGCGCAGCGTTGGTCGACCGCGAAAATGGGACTGTCCCCTTCAGTCACGGCCGGGCTGCAGCATGCGCCAGTCCGCGGCCTGCCCGGTTCGCCCGCGTAATCGGCCTTCTGGGGCATGATCTCGCCGCAGTGCGACAGGTCGTTGGCGAGGCAGCGGAGCCAGGTCCGCGGCTTCAGCCTCCCTCGGCTCGTCAACACCAGCACGACCAAGGCGACCGCAGTGGCCGGCAGGGGCGCGAACAGCCCGGCCGTCACCAAGATCCCAAAAAGGACGCTCAACAGCCAGCAGAAGACGATGCAGGTCGCACACCAGCGGACGCCTATCGAACCAGCCGAGAACCACCGCTGGCAGATCGCGTAGGCCGCATAGGCAAAAGACAGGAGGAAGACCACTTGCATGGTCAGCCCGAAAAGGAAGGGCAGGAACTCGTGCATAACGCGGGGCTCTCCTTAGGAGGGCAAATCGGCCGGACTCAAACTTTCCATTTCTTCCAGAACATAGCCGGGATCGCCCGGGACATGGTCTTCAGGCGGCAGAAGAAGTGCTCGTAAGGATGGCGGATGCATTTCCAGGCATGTCGCGGACTCAGGTAGAACGCACGGTAGGCCCGTTTGGCCATGGACCGAATTTGGGCATTGGAGAACTGCGGCATGTCCGGCTCCCCGGCCGCCGTCAACCACCCGTTCTGTTTCATTTCTTCATAGAAGGGGGTGCCGGGAAACGGGATCATGAGCTGGAATTGGGCCGTATGCGGATTCATTTGGCAGGCCCACTCGATCGTCCGCTGCGCACCCTCGATGGTTTCGCCGGGGAAGCCGAAGGCGAAATCGCCGTGGATCCGCAGACCTGCCCGTTTGGCGTCGGCGGTGAACCTGGTCATCCGCTCCACGCTGATTCCCTTCTTGATCCGTTTCAACACCACCGTGTCGGCGCTCTCATAGCCCACGTGCAAATTGCGGCAGCCGGCCTGCTTCATGAGCTTTAAGACATCATAACTCATGTTGCCGCGGGCGTAACAGGACCACGGCAGCCGCAGGCCGCCGGCGATCTTGGCTTCGGCGAACTCCTGGGCCCGTTGCTCGGTGAAGGTGTCGTCCTGAATCATCACCGAACGTACCTGCGGCATTTCTTGGGTAATGAAGCGAAACTCTTCGATCACGTTGCCGATACTCCGCAGATTGTAGGTCATTCCGCTCACAAAGGTATGTACCCACAGACAGTAGGTGCACTGTCCCCACTTGCAGCCGCGGCCGGTGAGAATGTCGAGGTAGGGGTAGAATTCCGAGGGAGTCTTATAGCGATAGAGGTCGAGGTGGTCGCGAAAGAACCGGGAAACGAAGGGGATGGCATCCAACTGAGCGGTGGTCAGATAGGGCCGGGCAGAGTTTCTGGCCAGTTGACCGTTCTGTTTGAAGACCAGATTGCCCACGGTGGCCGCTGCCGCCCCGGCGGCCAGTTCCCCAACGGCGTGTTCGAACTCGCCGGCGACCAGCTTGTCGATCACCTTGCACTTCGACAGCGTTTCTTCGGGATTAATGGAAGCGTAAGGCCCAACGATAACCGCGCGGCAAGCCGCCTTCTCGATCAGCGGTTCGGCGAACGCGATATCGTTGTCCTCGCTCTGCCGACCGGTATAGACGACTAGAAGCTCGGGCTGGAACTCCTCCGTGAGCTTTCGGGTGGCGGCATGATCCAGGCCGCTGGCCGGCGCATCAATCAGGCGGACGGTATGTCCCTGGCCCTCCAAGTAGGCCCCGCAATAGCCCAACAGGATCGGGTACCACTGGGTGGCTGAGAGGGAAACGAAATCGCAGCGGGCATTGCGCATATACTCGGGCAGGTAGGGCGGGCTCAACAACAGGACTCGCATTTACTCGCTCGCTTTCCGCATGGTGGTGATCTCCGGTCACTGCTTTCTTGCCGTGATCGACAGCAGAGGTCCCCAACCCCGCTTGCACCTTCGTGTCCCGAAAAGCCGATCGCTCAGCGGCGAGAGCCCATACCAGTGATAGCCGGCCGTAGCCGCGAATCCTGCCTGCTCAAACAGCTCCACCAATCGCTCCGCATCGACGCCCGCGCTCTGCCACTCGGCCAGCTCATAAACCTCCGGCGTGAGGTGCTGGTCTACCTGGTGGTAGTGCCGCTCCGCCCCGCGCAGTCTCCGGTAGAGTTGCAAGGGCAACCGGAACCGTCGCGCAAAGGCCAATTCCATGTCGTGGTCCGAGTAGAACATTCCACCCGGTTTCAAAACTCGGCGAGTCTCAGAGACCAGGCCGGCAAAATCGTAGAGATGGTGCAGGACGGCGAAGCAGGTCACGGCGTCAAACTCCTCGTCCTCAAATGGCAGGGCGTTGACGTCACCCACCGCATACGCTTCAAACGCATCCTTGTTGGCCGCCAGGATCTTTTCCGAGAGGTCCACGCCCACTCTGAAGGAAAATACGTCCTTGGCGCAGCGGCACAGGAAGCCGCTGCCTGAGCCCAGATCGAGAAGCCTTCCTCCGGGGGCGTCGCCGCGAATCTGGGCCAATCTGGCGGAAAGCCAAGCCCTCAACCGGGGCGAGCGGCGGCCGTCCACATCCTCATAATGCTCCGCCACCGCATCGTAGAATCGCTGGTTGGCGACCCGAACCTGCTCTGCTCTTATGGTTGCCCGATCCAACATAGGCTGAAGTCAAATAAGTTGGCGGCTGCGGTAGTACTGCCACGCCCGACCGACACTCTCGCGAAAACCATAGCGGCGGGTCCAACCCAGTTCTTGGGCCGCCCGCTGACTGGAATAATACTTGAAGGAAAACAGTTCCCGCAATAACTGCCCGGACAAGAAGCGATTTCCGGTCAAACGGCCGGCCAGTCCCACCGCCCAAGCCATCGGTTCGCGGAAAAGCCGGGGCAGAGGGACTCGATGGGGGCGGCTCCCCACCACCGAGGCCACGGTCGCGAAGATGTCCGCAAAGGGCAGATTCTCGCCACCCAGGATATATCGCTTTCCCGAGGCTCCCTTCTCGGCGGCCAGCCGAATCCCTTCCGCCACATCATCCACGTCCACCACGTTGCTCCCGCCGGGCGGGACGGGCAGCCAGGCCGACGAAGCCACCTTGCGAATCAGCGTGCCGGAGTTCAGCGTGTCGTCGCCCGGACCGTAAACCGTGGTCGGATTGACGATCACAATTCTCTGGCCTTGGTCATGAGCAAAGCCCTGAGCAATCTTCTCCGCCTCCAACTTGCTCGCCAAGTACGGGTTGCCGGCAATTTGAAGCGGACCGGCGACCGCCGACTCCTCCAGTACGATGTCCTGCGAGCCGGAAAGGCCCATGGTGCAAGCGCTGCTGACCACAACGACGCGGGAGATGCCGGCGGTCCTTGCCATCTCCAACACGTTCCGCGTCCCCGCAGCATTGACATGCATCAGTTCACCCCGGCGACGCGGATCGAACGTCACCAAGGCGGCCAGGTGGTAGAGGCAATCGAAACCCCTTTCCACCACCTTCAACGAATCCGGCACAGTGATATCCGCCGGCAGCCTGGCCACCGCGGGCGGTAGCTGGTGGGCCTCGCATCTCGCCAGGGCCGCCACTTCGCAGCCGACCGCCAGCAGCCGGTCCACCAGCCGTCGGCCAATAAATCCAGTTGCGCCGGTCACCAGTACTCTCATGGGAGATCGTCGTTGGCTTCGGGAAAGGCATCCTGCCACCGGATGGGACGCTGTTGGGCCTCAAAGGTCTTGCTCAGGTATTTGTCGACGAACTCGGTGTCGGTCGAGGCCAGGCAGCGGGGGTGATAAGCGGCGAAGAACCGGTTCCGTAAGGCGCGGGCCCGAATCTCGGCCACCGATTCCTCGAAGATGTTGCCCAGCGAGATATGAATGAATGGGCAAGCCAGCACGTCGCCATACGGAGTCAGATAGAGGATTTCCTTCACTGCCCCGCAGCCGTGCGGGCCGAAGTTGGCCTGAAAATCAGTGCGCACGTAGGGCGTGCTGCGGGTTAGCTGATCGATGTACTCTAAGTCGTCTAAAGTCAGCAGCATCTCGCGGTTCTGCGTCCAACGTCCTGCCGGAACCGGAAATATCAGACAGAGAATGAGCTTGAGCTCGGCCGCCAGGCGGACCAGGCCGGTGATGCCCGCGCTCCGCAGGCTCTGATGCGTCACCACCGTGCCCAGCGTAACTCGCAACCCGCCGCTCAAGGCGAGCCGGATGCCGGCCATCGTCTTGTCGAAACAGCCGGGCAGGCCGCGAAACCCGTCGTGCTCTTCGGCGATCGAGCTGTCCAGGCTCACCGTCAGGATGTCCACGCCGAGGCCCTTGAGCTCGGAGACCTTGTCTTCGTCGAGCAAAGTGCCGTTGGTGGTTACGGAAATGACGTTCAAGCCGGGACGGCAGGCTCGTATCGTGCGGCCCAGGTCCTGGAACAGCAACGGTTCTCCGCCCTGGAAGGAGAAATTAACGGCGCCCAAGGCCATGCTCTCGCGGGCGACGCGGGCATAATCGTCCACCTCCATCCGCCGTCGGCCCGGCTGAACCAAGGCAGTGGCGAAACAATGCTCGCATCGCAAATTGCAGGCAAAATCGAGGGCGAAATCGACATACCGCAGCGGCGGACGCCTCAACACGTAGCTCTTCAACACCGCCGCCGCAAGTCTCCCTAGAAGCAACGGCTTCCTAGGTCGAAAGGCGTACCTGGCGTTCAGCAGCAATTCTTCAATTCGTGCCACGTGGCAGACTCGCTTGGCGCCAGAGCATCTACAGCGGTTCCGGGGATTGGCTGGCCGGTTTCAACCGGGCATAGCTGCTCCCCTGCCGGAAAAATGGGTAACTCACCGCCGTGGCCAGCATGATCAGGTTCACGCACAGATACCCTTTGATCATCATCCGCCAGGAAAAGCCAAGTGGCCCGTCGGGAGTCGTCTCGGCGGCAAACACCCGGCTGGTGGCCACAAACAAGGTCAGCAGGAAAAGCCCCCCGAACAGCACCAGGTCAAAACGGAACAAAGTCAGCATTACCCCGGTGACCAGCAACCAGAACAACATGATCCAGGGCAGCAGAAGCTGTTGGCTCACCCGCGTGATCAGCATGACCTTCACCGAGGGCCGCATCTCCGGCAGGCGGTAGAGGAACCGCAAGGTCTCCCGCAGAAAGGCGTTGCTCTTGCGGAACTTGTGAGGGAAAAAATCGGCGTAGCAAGACGGGGCCCGCGTCTCGAAGGCCCGCGCCTTGCGGGAGTAGACCGTGCGGTATCCCAAGGTGTTGGCCAGCGAGGCCACATAGATGTCGTCGGCCACTACATCGTCCGGAAATGCCTTCATGAGGCCCTTGCGGAAGGCATAGCACTGGGCAATCACGATCGAAGAGCTGTTGGCGTCGCTCTCCATCAAGCGGGCCTTGTTCTGCGACTCCCAATAGTACCTCTCGATGTCGATGGTGTCGCTGGGCCGGCAATAGGCCCCGACCACCTGCACCTCTGGATCGGCCGCAAACTCCGCCGCCAGCCACTTCAAGGCGTCCGGTTCCAACCGGGCATCCACGTCGGTGTTGACCAGAATCTCGCCGCGCAAACCGGGCAAGACCTCGTTCCATTGGGCGATCTTCCCCCCGCCGCGACAGCGAACCAGCCGGCACGGCTCGTCCGCCCGCAGCGCAGCGGACAGCTTGTCGGCCGTGCCGTCGGTCGAGCCCCCGTCGGCAAAAACCACCTCCAAACGGTCCCTCGGGTAGTCCAGCCCGCGCGTGTTCTCGAGCTTCGTCAGAATATGCCCAATCTCGTTGTAGCAAGGGATGACCAGCGAGAGAAACGGATATTCCGCCGGCAAGGCGATTTCCGGCCTTTTCTGGAAGAGTCCGATAAACTTCACCAGGATAAAATAGCCGAACAACGTCCAGCCCGCCAGGATCGTCACCAGAAAGAAAAAGAACTCCAACAACCACATAGGCCAACCCTTTCCGCGATTCTACTTTATTCCGAAACGATCGTCCACCAAATCTGGGGGAGCGGCCGCGGGATAACCGCTCACGGGGGACTGTGCCGATTTTCGCGGCGGGCAGAATTTGTTCTTCAGAAACCGCGATATCGCCGGGAAAATGCGACTGTCCCCATTGGCTCCCAGTTGGCTGGCGAGTATACTTAGTGTCTTGCCCCGCTGGGGGTGGTGCCATATTGAGGGTGTCGTTTCTCTTTGCAGGTTTGGAGTCTCCCATGGCGGTTGCATGTCAGGTTTGCGGGAAAAAGCCGGGAATGGGTAATGCGGTTACCCACCGTGGTAAGGCGAAGTACCTCGGGGGGGTCGGCACGAAAATCACCGGCATTAGCCGTCGCCAGTTCCGCCCGAACCTGCAACGGATCCATGTGACCACCGCCAACGGCACCAGCAAGACGTTGCGGGTTTGCACGCAGTGCATTCGCAGCGGGGCAGTCACCAAGAAGATCCACCACAAGCCCTTCAAGCTGCCCAAAGCGGCGGAGACGAAGTAGCGGGTTAACATGGCAATCTCCCGCAACGAAGTCGAAAAGGTGGCCCTGTTGGCCCGGCTCTCACTGTCGCCAGACGAGCTGCACGCCATGACCCGCCAGTTGGGCGACATCTTGGGCTACGTCGATCAGCTCTCGCAGTTGGACACCGAGCACGTCGAGCCGATGGCCCATGCCCTGGACGTGACGAATTGCTTTCGCGAAGATCGGGCGCAGCCGAGCCTGGACCGCGAGCTTGCCCTGGCCAACGCCCCCCGCCGCGACGAGGAGTGCTACCTGGTGCCGGCCGTGCTGGGCGAGTTGTAATGCACCTGACGGATCATAGCGCGACCGATCTGCTGGCCTTGCTCAATTCGGGCCAGGTTAAGGCGGTCGAGGTTTGTCAGGCCTATCTCGCCCGCATCGAACGCCGTGACCGTGCCGTCAAGGCATTTCTCCAGGTCAACGCCGCGGCCGCCCTGGCGCGGGCGGAGCAGATCGATCGCCGCCGCCGGGAGAAGCAGCCGCTGGGACCGCTGGCCGGCCTGCCGGTGGCCCTTAAGGACGTGCTGTGCACCGAGGGCGAGCTGACCACCTGCGGCTCGCGGATGCTCGAGAGTTTCCGTCCGCCCTACGACGCCACCGTCGTCGCCAGGCTGAAGGCCGCCGACGCGGTGCTGATCGGCAAGACGAACATGGACGAGTTCGCCATGGGCGGGTCAAACGAAAACTCGGCCTTCTTCCCGACGCACAACCCGTGGGACCTCGACCGCGTGCCGGGCGGTTCCAGCGGCGGCTCGGCGGCCTGCGTGGCCGCCCGGATGGCGCCGTTGGCCGTCGGCAGCGACACCGGAGGATCGATCCGCTGCCCGGCCGGCCTGTGCGGGATTAGCGGCATGAAGCCCACCTATGGCCGCGTCAGCCGCTACGGGCTGGTCGCCTTCGCCAGCAGTCTGGATCAGATCGGTCCGTTCGGCCAGACCGCTGAGGATTGTGCCTTGCTGCTGGAAGTTCTCGCCGGCCATGACCCCAAGGACTCGACCTCGATCGACCGGCCGGTGCCGAAATACTCACAGACGATCCGTCAGCCGTTGCAAGGACTGCGGCTCGGCCTGGTCCGCGAGCACTTTGGCGACGGCTTGGACGGCGACGTGGAATCCTCGGTGCGCGAGGCGGTGCGGGTGTACCAGTCGCTGGGGGCGACGGTGCGCGAGGTTTCGCTGCCGCACAGCAACTACGCCGTGGCCACCTATTACATCATTGCCCCGTGCGAGGCCTCCAGCAACCTTGCCCGGTACGACGGCGTGCACTACGGCTATCGCAGCGGGATTTCCCCTCTCCCTTTGGGAGAGGGGCAGGGGGTGAGGGCGACACGCATATGGACCGTTGCCGCCAATCACCCTCACCCTAACCCTCTCCCAAAAGGAGAGGAGACCGACCGCGCCGACAACGCCTTGGTGCAGATGTACCGCCGCAGCCGGGCCGAAGGCTTTGGGGCCGAGGTCAAGCGCCGCATCATGCTCGGCACCTACGCCCTGAGCGCCGGCTATTACGAGGCCTACTACCAAAAAGCCCTCAAGGTGCGGCGGCTGATCCGCCAGGATTTCGATCGCGCGTTTGAAGAAGTTGACCTGATCGTCGGCCCGGTCACACCCACGCCGGCCTTCAAGCTCGGCGAGCGGATCGACGATCCGCTGGCCATGTACCTGTTCGACCTGTACACGGTGGGCGCGAACCTGACGGGCATCCCCGGCATGTCGATCCCCTGCGGCTTTAGCGCGGCCGGTCTTCCCATCGGCCTCCACTTGCAGGCCCCGCCCTTTGAAGAAGAACGCCTCCTCCGCGGCGCCTACATGTTCCAACAAGCCACCGACTGGCACACGAAGAAGCCGGAGTTGGAGGAGGAGAATTAGGGTATAATAGGGTATCCGGATGATCGAAGGAGGCTGAAATGGACAAGCCTGCGCATGAGCGAATCACGATTCGTCAGGACCAGATGGGCGGCGTGCCGTGCATCCGTGGCTTGCGCATTCCCGCCGCAACCATCGTCGGCAGGGTGGCCAATGGCATGACCGAGGCGGAAATACTCGATGCCTACCCCGATCTTGAAGCGGAGGACATTCGGGCATCGCTGCATTTCGCCGCCGAGGCCCTGCAGGAGACGTGAGCAATGCGGCCTGAGGATATTCGCGACTTTCTTCGACGCAAGCCGTTTCAGCCGTTTCGGCTCACGCTGACCGACGGGCGGACCTACGAAGTCCGGCATCCCGAGTTGGCTATGGTTGGACGCTCGATCGTAGCCATTGGCGTACCTGCAAAGGGCGAGCCCGATCTCGTTTTCGACCGGCTAGTGATGGTTTCACTTTTGCACATCATGCAGGTCGAGCCCATGAAAATGCTAGGGACGCCGTAGTGGTTCGTTGGCAGCGAGGCGGCAAATGAATGAGCGAATTTCGATTGATTCTCGATCTTGTCACGGCAAACCGGTCATTCGCGGCACCCGCGTGCCGATAGCTCGCGTCATCGGCTGTCTCGCGGGCGGGATGAGCATCGAGGATGCGCAGAGAGACTTCGATCTTCGTCCAGAGGGCGTGCGGGCCGCTTTCGACTACGCGGCAGAATTGTTGAATCAGGAGCAGCATCATCCTCTGCCGGTGTGACACCGCCTATGCTGCCTGAGTTTAATGAACTTGGTTATCTACCGCCGGGTATCCATCGCGCGACCTTCGAGGAAGTGGTGGCGCGGTTCGGTTGGCAGTCCGAACTCCGCCGTGCCCAGATCGAATCGTTGGGGTGGTTGGTATGCTCGAAAACTATCGGCAAGTGCAGATTACGCGAGGCAAGCTGCGCGGGCTTGAAGAGGAGTATGAAAGGGCCCGTACCGACACAACCGTTTCCGAGCATGTGCGCGAGTTGACGTTGCGATCTCTGAAGAAGCTCATCAACCAGCTAAAGGAAGAAATCACGCGATTCGAGTGCCACGCGACGGTGCGCAAACAGTAGATATGCGAAAGCCGAGGGATCGCTTGCTAGTCCCTGATCCCTAATCCCTGGTCTCTGATCCCTAATCTCTAATCCCTCTGCGATGTCCGCCCCCTACACCATCATCATCGGCCTGGAAGTCCACGTGCAGTTGCTCACCGAGAGCAAGATGTTTTGCTCGTGCAGCACGAAGTTCGGGGCGCCGCCGAACACGCAGACCTGCCCGGTGTGCATCGGCATGCCCGGGTCGCTGCCGGTGATGAACCGCAAGGCATTCGAGTTGGCGCTGAAAACGGCCGTCGCCTTGAACTGCGAAATCCCGCGGTTCACGAAGTGGGACCGCAAGAACTACTACTACCCCGATCTGCCCAAAGGCTATCAGATCAGCCAGTTCGACCTGCCCATGAGCCACGACGGCTGGCTGGAGATCGAGACGAAGCCTCTCTCCCCTCTTCCCGTGGGAGAGGGGTCGGGGGTGAGGGCTGCGAACTCGCGAGTAACCCGCCCTCACCCTAACTCTCTCCCGGAGGGAGAGGGGATAGTCTCGTCTTCGACTACAAAACGCATCGGCATCATCCGAGCCCATTTGGAGGAAGACGCCGGCAAGAGCATGCACGACGAAGTGGCCGGCAAGGCCGATAGCCGCATCGACTTGAACCGGGCCGGCACGCCGCTGCTGGAGATCGTCAGCCAGCCCGACCTCCGCTCGCCCGCCGAGGCCAAGACTTATCTGACCGAGCTGAAGTTGCTGCTGAATTACTTGGGAGTGTCCGACTGCAACATGCAGGAAGGGAGCTTGCGGGTCGATGCCAACATCAACCTGCACATCGATACCCCCCAAGGCAGGATCGCCACCCCGATCGTCGAAGTCAAAAACATGAACAGCTTCCGCGCGGTCGAGCGGGCATTGGCCTTCGAGGCCGAACGACAGTACCGCCAGTGGCAGGAGACCGGGCACAAGCTGGGCGAGGTGCCCAAATCGACCCGCGGCTGGGACGAAGGCTCGCAGACCACCCGCGAGCAACGCGCGAAGGAAGAATCCAGCGACTACCGCTACTTCCCCGATCCCGACCTCCTGCCGGTTACTATCACCACCGAGGAGGTCGAGCGGGTGCGGGCGTCGCTCGGCGAACTGCCGGCAGCGTTGCGCGCGCGACTGGAGCAAACCTACGGCATCGCGGCCTACGATAGCGACGTCTTGGTGAATCAGGGTCGCCTGTTGGTCGACTACTATTTCCGAGTGGCCAAGACGTGCGGCGACGGCAAGACGGCCAGCAATTGGATGCAGCAAGACGTGCTGCGATGGCTCAACGAACATCAGGTCGACATCGGCCAGTATCCGGTGGCGGCGGAAACGCTGGGCGAGTTACTCGCCAAGGTCCGGGGCGGCGCGTTCGACACCAGCCGCGGTCGTCAGGTCCTGGCCGCCATGCTGGAGTCGCGTCTCTCGCTAGGCGATGCGATTCGTCAAGTCGGCATCGAAGAGGTCGGTGAATCAGCCGTCATCGAACTGTGCCGCCAATTGCTCCAGGCCAATCCCAAGATCGTTGCCGAGGTCAGAGACGGCAAGCCGAAGGGCATCGGGGCGCTGATCGGCCAGGCAAAAAAGAAAAATCCGAACGTCAATCCGGCTCGCGTGCGGGAAATCTGTCTGGAGATGATCCAAAAGGGCGAAGTATAGCCGGCCCGCAAGCTCGGAATGAAAATTGAAAGATGAACAGCCTCCCACGCTCCTCTGACCTCTGACCTCTATCCCTTCCCATGCCCCCCTGGAAACTCTCGGAAACGAACTACGGCCAAGTCAAGCAGGGTCACTATGAGGTGGCCGTGCTGCCGTTTGGGGCCACCGAGCCGCACAACCTGCACCTGCCCTACGGCACGGACACCTTCGAGTGCGAAGCCATCGGTGGTCGGATTTGCGAAGAGGCGCATCGCCGTGGGGCCAAGGTGATTCTCTTGCCCACCATCCCCTATGGCACGCAAACCAATCAGGCGAAGCTGCCCTTCGGCATGAACCTGGATCCAACCACGCTCGGGGCCATGGTGGGCAACCTGGTCGAATCGTTGGTCAATACCGGCATCCGCAAGGTGGTGTTGTTGAATGGCCACGGCGGAAACGATTTGAAATGGGTGCTGCGGCAGTGGTACGGCCGCACCCCGGCCCACCTGTTTCTTTGCAACTGGTACACCGTCTGCAACGACCTCTATCACGAAATCTTCCACGAGCCCGATAATCACGCCGGGGAGATGGAGACCTCGCTGGCCTTGGCGTTCTTCCCGGATCTGGTCGCCCGAAACCGGGACGGCTCGCTCACCGCCGACGAAGGCCGCCCTGCCACAACTCGTTTCGAGGCCCTGAACCGAGGGTGGGTTTCCATTACTCGCCCGTGGCATCTACTGACCACCAACGCCGGGGTCGGCAATCCGCATGCCGCGACTGCTGAAAAGGGCAGGCAATTGATCGAGAAGCTTGTTGAACGGCTCGCCCAGTTCCTCGTCGAGCTTTCGGCGGCGGAAATCGACGAACGATTTCCCTACTGAGCGCGGTTGATTGGTTGGCGCCTTCAGCCACGATCATCCACAAGTCCGTAACAGCGCGTGGCACAGGACGTTCCGCACCAGGGACGGGGGTCGCATTCGGCACGCGACCGCTCCCCGCATTTCCAGCATAGCTGGAGTGAGAGAGATCCGCAGATTACGCAGATTGCGCAGACGAAAGCCGTGGCTGCCTGACTCTGCGTCGCCAATTCACAGGCTATCTTGTCTCTCATGTCCCCGATCTATGCCATCTTGCGCAGCCGATCTAAGCGGCAAACTTTTCTCAAGCGGCAAGATCGCTAAGTCGAAGTAACATGGCGGGCAGCCGGCCAAAGCTGCGCCGTTGCCGCGGTCGGGCGCGGAGTCCACCGGCGCTATGCGTGCCGGCCGCGGGCGAAACCAATCGTACCTGCCCGGCGTCGAACAAGCAGCCGATCGAGCAAGACAAATACAAATTAAGGTGGGCGAGAATGCAAAATGAAAAATGAAAATTGCAGGCCAACCCTCCGCGGCGTTGGCCTCGAATCCCTCGTCCCTGATCCCGAACTCCGTCAATCCCTGACCCCTGGCCCCTGACCCAATGTCCACCGCCTCTCCCATGCCCAGTCACCGACCCCGAGGCAACCATGGTCTATTGCTGGCGGTCGCCAATTGGATCACCGACATGGGCGGGGTGGTGACCGATTGGGTGATCGGCTTCGGCGCCATTTCGACGTTCGCCTTGCGGACCTTTCGATGGCTGCTGACCCGCTTGCCCAGTCGGGAAACGCTCCTGCCGAACTTCTACCAGATTGGGGTTCTGAGCTTGCCGGTGGTGGCCTTGACCGGAACTTTCATCGGCATGGTGTTGGTGGTGCAGAGCTACGTGCAATTCCGCAATCTGCACCTGGAGGCAAAACTCGGAGCAGTCATCAATCTATC
>JAJYGU010000475.1 GCA_021784975.1 Planctomycetota bacterium | reverse complement strand
GACCCATCCCATCACAACATCCTTGTCCGAGAGCCGGATGCGGGAAAACCGCCCGTCCGGTTCGATGAGCGGGGTACGGAAACGGATGCGTTCCGCGCCGCACCTCGACTCTACCCGTAGAGACGCAGAGGCCGCAGAGGGAGGATGCAAAGTGCAAAATCGCAGCCGGATAGGCATCCTTCCACCCTCCGCTTTCGGCTTTCTGGTTGTTGCTTCCCGTTGGGGCGCGGTTAAACGGCTTTCCGGCGTCCCCCCTTTCCTTGCCGATCAGCCTTTGTTATAGGATGGATACCAGGCCTCAAAGTTCTGGAGTGCCGCGATGTACGACAAGCAGGCCCTGATCGATCTGGTTCGGCAAAAGGCGCTGAAGTTCGGCGAGTTCACCTTAGCGTCGGGCAAGAAGGCGACTTACTATCTTGACGGCAAGCAAGTGACCCTCGATCCCATCGGGGCGCGGCTGGTCGGCGAAGGTCTTTTGGATCTGCTGGCGGCCGGCTTTCCTGCGGCGACGGCCAAGACTTTGCCGGCAGCCGTCGGCGGTATGTCCATTGGCGCCGATCCGATTACTGCGGCGGTGGTGACGATGTCCGGCGTGCGTGGCACGCCGATCGCCGGCTTCATGGTCCGCAAGGAGTCGAAGGGGCACGGTACCAACCAGTACCTCGAAGGTCCGGTCAAGCCGGGCGACACGGCGGTGATCGTCGAGGACGTGGTCACCACCGGCGGCTCGTCGCTCAAGGCCATCCAGCGGGCCGAGGCCTTCGGGCTGAAGATCGAGGGGGTCCTGGCCATCATCGACCGCATGGAGGGCGGGGCCCAAGCGTTTGCCCGGCAGGGGTACCCGTTCGCCAGTCTGCTGAGCATCCGTGATTTCGGCATCGAACCGCCGGGATCGTAGCACTCGAACAGCCGTTTCAGCGGTTTTGCTCTGTCAACGGCGGAAAAATTCGCCCAGTTTCCGGATTCGGCTGAAGATCGGCCCGCCCTCGGAACGATCAGAGTAGCGCGGATCAACAGTCTCCCCCTCTAATCGCGGAGTAGGTTCCCTATGATCAGTGGCCTTTCTCTTTTCGCCGCTTGGGCGCTACGTCGGCTGCCTGGGCGGAACGATTGGGTTGTCGGCCAATTGGCCGATAAGGTCGCCTGCCGCTGCCGCCCAAATCTCTGGCAACGCGTCTGCCGCGTTACCGGAACCATGAGCATTCCCGAAATCCGCGGCTACGTGCGAGCCCGAGCGTTGCCCCTGGTGGAATCTGAGGCCGCCGCGGCCCTGGTGGGGCGAAGATTCTGGCCAGGGCTGCGGCAGCCAGTCGTCGACGCGGCCGTAGACCGATTGATCGCGATGATGATCGGCGACGTGCTTCGCGAGGAGCCGGCCGAGGCGGCGAAGTTGATCGCCGCGTGAGGCGGGCCATTCGCGACCGCTCGCGTCCATGCACGATCTCCATTTGGGTCCGCTGCCGATCGGTTTTCCGGCGGTCCAGGCCGCCTTAAGCGGCTACAGCGACTGGCCGATGCGGGTGATCGCGCGCCGGCTGGGGGCATCGTACACCCTCTGTGAAGTGCTGCTCGATCAGTTCGTCCTCAACGTAACCAAGGGTCGCAAGGCGAGGCGATTCTTGCGGGTCACCGACGAGGAGCACCCCTGCGGCGCCCAGTTGATGGGGGCCGAGCCGGCGTCTTTTCCGCCGGCGGCCTTGAAGCTGGTTGAGGCCGGCTTCGACGCGATCGACCTGAACTTCGCCTGCCCGGTCAAGAAGGTGCTGAACCGGTGTCGCGGCGGGCACCTGCTCAGCGATCCGGCCACGGCGTTGGAGATGGTCGGCCGGGTCCGCGACGCCCTGCCGCCGCACGTGCCGCTGACCGTCAAAATGCGCCGCGGCACGGACGACAGCCCCGAGAGCTGCGAGCGGTTCTTCACCATCCTCGACGGCGCTTTCCGGCTCGGCGTGGCGGCGGCCACCGTCCACGGCCGCACCGTGCGGCAACGCTACGAAGGCACCAGTTCACGGGCATTCTTGGGGGAGGTGAAGCAGCACGCCGGCGCTGAGACGATCATCGGCAGCGGCGATCTGTTTACCGCCCAGGACTGCCTCGATCTGGTGACTGAGACCGGGGTCGATGCGGCAGCGGTGGCCCGCGGCGCGATCGGCAATCCATGGATCTTCGCCCAGATCCGTGCCTTGAGCGAGGGCCGCGTGCTGCCACCGCCCAGCCTGCACCAGCAACGCGAGGTGCTTGCCGAACACTATCGGTTGTCGGAAGAAATCTACGGTGTAAAGCACGCCTGCCGGGTGATGCGGAAGTTCGGCATCAAGTATGCCCGCCTCCATCCGCAGTCTCCGGCGGTGCGGGATGCCTTCATTGCGGTGGCCGAACCGGCAGACTGGCATCAGGTGCTGGATCGCTGGTACCGGGAAGACTTGCCCGGCGTCGCCCCAATCGGCCTCGACGAGGGTTACTACGGTGGCTTTTCGGAAGACGAGCCGCGGGCATGATTCTCGGCCACCACGGCCGCGTTCCGCAACAGGCCCGTTCGCCGCGCTCGCCAGAGTGGCGTGTGGCGGAAGCGACCGCGAAACTCGGCCTCGTCGATGGCCCGCAGGTCACTCAACGCCAAGGGGTTCCTGCCCTGCGCCGGTTGGAACGCCGGCTCGGGGCTCGGCGGCGTGCGGCGGTTCCACGGGCAGATCTCTTGGCAGGCATCGCAGCCAAAGATGCGGTCGCCGCAGGCGGCGCGATACTCGGCCGGGATTGCGCCGCGCGATTCGATCGTCAGGTAGCTGACGCATTTGCGGGCGTCCAGCCAGTACGGGGCAATTAGCGCACCGGTCGGGCAGGCGTCGAGGCACGCGCGACAGTCGCCACACATGTCCGTCTTGGTCGATTCGGACGGCCGTAGCTCCTCGGTCGTCAACAGCGCGGCCAGGAATAGCCAACTGCCGCAGCGCCGATTGATGAGCATGGTGTTCTTGCCGATCCAGCCCAAGCCCGCCTGGGCGGCCAAGGCCCGTTCCAGCAACGGGGCCGTATCCACCACCCCGCGGACGCGTGCGGCCGGCGTCAGGCGGCGGTGGAAATCGGCCAGCTTGTGCAAACGGCGGCGAACCGCTTCATGATAGT
>JAJYGU010000386.1 GCA_021784975.1 Planctomycetota bacterium | reverse complement strand
TGTCCGTCCGAGTGAGGCCCAGGCAGGCGCAGAGCGGGGCGTCGGGATCCTTGGGATAGACCGGCCGTTGGAGATCGGCCGCCAAGACCACCCGCTCGAAGGCGTCGAAGTAAGCCACCCGGCACTTAGGTGACGGGCAGAAGGCCGCCGGGTCGCTCAGGCCGCGGCGTTGCTCTTCGCTCAGGTGCGTCTCTAAGGTCGCCCCACCCACCGGTTGCCCCTTCGAGCCGCAATACGGACAGTAGTCGGCGGTGGAATCGGGCTCGCGAACGAAGGCTTTGTTCATCGCGTTGATGATCGGTGAACTACACGACCTCGGTGAAGCGATGCGTCGGGCGAGGTCGCGACGGAGCGAAACACTGCGACTCTTCCCACATCGCCTGAATGGAATCGCCAGCGACCATGTTGACGCACCGCTCGGTGATGGCCTTCAGTGGTGCAGGGTCGATCTTGGCTCGAAGGTTCAGCAGCATGACTGCCTCCGTCGGTGATCCTTCAATCTCGCCCTGAATGAAAGGCTCCGCGTGGTTGGCGGTCAAGTTGGCAGTCAAGGCGTTGGCGCCCGCCGCTAAACGGAGCTTCAGGTGGGCAATTTCGGCCGACACCTTCTGAAACTCCCGCTGCGCTGCGCGAACAAGCTTCACGCAAAAGGACTTCCAATCAGTGTTCGAGTCGCCATGGAGCTTGATCGTGGCATTGAGCCAGCCCAGGGCGGCTTCGCCTTCCGCATATTCATCGTAGTCCACGGTGGCGATCGTTCGGCCGGCGTCTCTGGCTTCCATGACGTGATCGAGCCAGCCGTCAACGCCCGCCCCATTGAGCGCCGAGATGGTTATGACCGGCGCCTGGGGAAAGTTTTCGCGAAGCGATGCTTCTACCATCGTCAATTCATCGCGCGGCAGGAGGTCGGCCTTGTTCAACACGATGACGTCGGCTTCTTCCAGTTGTTTTTCGTAGATGTACATCACGTTGTCCGGGAAACGAGCCGACTGGGCATTGTCCAACGATTCCCGCAGCCGGTCGAGCGTCCGCACTTGCTTGACATCGACCAGGACCGAGAACGGGGCCACGCAGAACCGTTCTCGATAATGCTTCTTCAACGGCTGAAGCACGGTGGCCGACAGATCAGTGCAGCTTCCCACCGGTTCGCCGAGCAGCACGTCCGGCGCGGGTGGGGTGAGCAGGCGATCCATCGCTCCGACGAGTTCGTCAAACCGGCAACAGAAGCAGCCGCCGCTCACCTCTTCCACTGCCGCCCGCGACTCCTCCAGGATGGCGGTGTCCACGAGATTGGGGGCTTGATCGTTGGTGATCAGACCAATCCGCTTGCCCCGTTGCGCGAGCCGGGAAGTTGCCTGGGCCAGGAGCGTGGTCTTTCCGGCCCCCAGGAATCCGCCTACCAGAACGATTCGTGACATGGTCATGGTGTAGTCATTGGAGTCGCCGGAGCTTGGCCCGCAGTTCCTGGCAGGCCGGCAGCAGCTTGGGCGACAGTTCCGGCAGCCGTTCGAGGATGTAGGCCAGGTGGGCGTCGATGGTCCGGCGAAAGGGCTTGAGCTTCTTGACGAAGGCCGCGTCGCTAGCGGCCAAGGCGGCCGCGAAGACCTGGTTAATCTCCGAGGATTCGATGTCGAGCACGACCCGCAGGGCGTCATCCAGCGAGTCAATCTCCTGCACCGCTGCCTCGGCGGCCTCCATTTGTTGCTCCAAGCGGGGCAGATAGTCCTGCCAGGGATTGAACAGGTTGGCCTTCCAGCCGCCGCGGGCGGCCGCCGCTCGGGCAAGCTCCAGCAGGTCGGCGTGATGTTGCTCTTCCCGGGCCAGGACCAAGAAGAACTCGCCCACCAATCCGCGGTCTTCAAAAACGGTGGCCAGGGCGGTATAGAGGCGATTCGCCCGCAATTCCAGGGCAATGCAGCGATCCAGCAGCGCCGACATCGGCGGCCCGCCCACCCGAAAACGGCCCGCCTCGCGCAGCAGGGTAAGAAACGAACGGTCCTGCCAGGGAACCACCGCCTTGAAAAAAACGATCCACCCGAACGAGCGAATGGTGGCAATGGGGTGGGTCAAAATGTCGCAACCAGTGATCGCTCCGACCATGGCACGTCCCCCCCGCAATCAAACCGACATCGGCATCGCCCCAGTAGGCCAGCCTAGCACTGGACGCCATCCTGTCAAGCAACCCGGCAAACCCAAGGGGACAGGCACCGTTTTCGCCGACGGCGGTTGTTTGCATCGCAATGTCGGAGGCGGCGAAAACGGAGCCAGTCCCCTTTGCGGGCGAGTCAGTTTTCCTTGATGAACCGGTGGTAAAGCCCCAGGTAGTAGGCCAGCAGGAAGGGAGCGCCGGTCAGGAGTCGATGGCCGTCGCCGCCGCAGTCCAGTTGCCAGGGATCGTCGCTCCATTGTTCGATCACCCGCTCGTCGATAGGCAGCACCTTACCGTTGACGCGGCAGCCCTTGCCCGCCGCGGCCCCGGGCTCGCGGGCGTAGGCCGGCAACGCCACCAGGTCCAGCCGGCGGCTGTTGGTCTGCGGCCAATCGATCAGGTTCAACGGATAGCGCCGCAAGGTCTCGACAGCCTCCTCCAGGCACTGCTGTTTGGGACAGACCTCCAGCGGCCCCCGCGGTGTCTCGACCTCCACCGACGGGCAACACGCCACATAAACGAAGTCGAAGAATGAGTTCAGCTCGCAGGCATCCAATTCCCAGTAGCGGAGGCAGCTCGCCGCAAACATCGCCCGCAGCTTGGGGTCCTTTTCGTACAGCAGCAGATTGTAGTAGTTCATGAAGGCCATTTCGTCGTCGAACTGGGTGAACGAGCCCGGCCCGCGCTGGTTCTTGGGATACATGGCGTTCATGGCGTAACCCTGCTTTTGCACCAGCTCATTGGCCACGGCATCGTATTTCGCCTCGCCGGTGATGTGGGCGGCAGTCCGTAAATGCGAAAGGATGCTCAGCGAGTTCAATCCCCGCTCTTCCCACCAGTTGGGATCCTGGTTGAGCGAGTCGGGCGAGAAGTTGGCCCAGCGGGTCGGACGTCCGTCCCAATCGACCAGCCGAAAGTTGTGCTCCAGCAGGTGATCGGTCAGGTCGCGCACCACCTGGCGGACGCGCTCCTTTTCCGCCGCAGTCTCGG
>JAJYGU010000202.1 GCA_021784975.1 Planctomycetota bacterium | reverse complement strand
CCTTGCGATAAACGATGCCCGGCAGTCGATCCCACATGGCCCAAAACGGCTGCTTCTCGAAAGCGTGTCCGCCGTAGGTCACCAAGACCCGGAGCTTGCCGGGCGTGGCGGCGTCCGTGGCCCTGAGCGAGCTGGCGCTGAGCAGGACTGTCAGGGTAAGTGTAAGAGTGGTCAACACAAGGGATCGCAAACTGGATTTCATGGCCTTGCTCCATTAGGTAAGCTAGCGTACACCCAATCCAACGAACGGATTATCTCGCTTCTCCTCGCCCACCGTGGTGGCCGGGCCGTGACCGGGCAGCAGAATGGTGTCGTCGGGCAGGGTGAACAGCTTCGCGCGGATGCCTGAGACGAGCTGTTCCAGATTTCCGTCGGGAAAATCGGTACGCCCAATGCTGCCGGCGAAGATAATGTCCCCCACAAAAACGACCGGCGGCGTCTGTCCCGGCCACACATAGGCGACGTGGCCCGCCGAATGCCCCGGAATCGCTCGCACTTCGAGTGCGAAGCCGGCTGCCTCATAGTGATCGCCGTCGTCGAGGGTCACATCGGCTGCCGGGCTGACGATCGACTGCCCGAAGGCTGCCGAAAGATTCAGCCACGGGTCGGTCAACTTGGCGGCATCGCCTGCCCCGACGACGAGAGGGCAGCCCGGCCATCGCTCTTTCAAGGCCGCGTTGCCACCGATATGGTCGCTGTGGGCATGGGTGATTAGAATTGCGGCGGGTTTCAGTCTCCGATTGGCCAGGGTGCGGAAGATTTTCTCCGGCTCAAGGCCCGGGTCGATCACCAGGCAATCGTCGCGCCCGGCGAGGGCGGCGACATAGGTGTTTTGCTCGAACGGCAGGGAAACCACCGTGGCCAACTGCAGGTCCTGCTTCACAAACTGGACTCCTCAGTGCTGCGAAAACTGGGTAAGATATGACGGTCGATAGCGAAGTCGGCGAGGTCGCATGCGGGAAAGCCTGCGCAAGGTTCTCCGGCAGAAGCAGATATTGTAATTGGCGCGATTAGAAATTGCGATAACGTCGGAGAGTGCGTTACTGTAAATTCATGGACGGACTATCCAGGTGCTGCCCGGTTGCCGTCGTCGCGACTCGCAAACGGTTTTTCGGACGCAGTCCCCACAAGGAGGGTGTTTCATGGCTTGGTATCTGACCGCAGCGAGGTATTCTTCCGCTGCTGTTCTTGCTGGCGCCTTGCTGGTCCTCTCGTTACCCGCCCAGGTCTCCGCCCAAGCCATTCCCGGACAAATCTACGGCGCAGCGGGCCGTCCTATCTACCAACTGGCCGAACGGTCGGCGGCGCCGCAGCCGGCGGCACCGCAGTTGTCGGAGGCGCAATCCGGCGAACATCCCTTGATGCCGGTGCTGCGGTGGGCCTATTCCGGGATCGGCAACGTGGAAAAGTTGCAGGACTACTCGGCGACCTTGGTGAAACGCGAGCGCATCGGCGGCAAGCTGGGCGACAACCAGTACATGTTCGTCAAGATCCGCCAGAAACCCTTCAGTGTCTATATCTACTTTCTTAGCCCGCCGGACCTCCGAGGCCAGGAAGTCATTTACCTCCAGGGGCAGAACAACGGCAACTTGTTGGCCCACACGGTGGGGCTGAAGGATAAATTGGTGGGGACGGTGCAGTTGAAGCCGGATGGCGTCATCGCCATGCGCGGCAATCGTTACCCGCTGACTGAAATCGGCATCCTGAATCTGATCCGCCGGCTGGTCGAGGTGGGCGAGCAGGACGTCAAGTACGGCGAGTGCAATGTGAAGTTCTATCGGGGGGCCAAGATCAACAACCGGGTTTGCACCTGCATCGAAGTCGTGCATCCGGTGCCGCGGCGGAACTTCTTGTTCCACTTGGCGCGGATCTTCGTCGACGACGAGTTGAACCTGCCGATCCGCTACGAGTCCTACGACTGGCCCAAGGAGCCCGGCGGCCCGCCCGAGCTGATCGAAGAGTATACCTACCTGAACCTGAAGCTGAACAACGGCTTCACCGACGCCGACTTCGACGTCCGCAACCCGAACTATCGGTTCCACTAATACCCATCCAGTTCGGCCGCCGCCTCTTCCAGGCCGCCAACGAGCCGAAGCAGTTTCTCGTCCTGCACGGCCACGACCACGAGGACTACCTGCCGAAGGAATACGTCGACGGCCTGTCGCAATTCTTGACCCGCCAGGTCCAGTTGGGGTCAGGTCGGGATCAGGGATTAGCAGCCTGTCGCTCAAGCCTTTGAAGCCTTCGTCGCAAGCCCACCGGGAATTCGATGCGTCGCAGCCGTGCCCAGGCCCCGATTCCACCCGCTGCGCTCCGCGGACGCAATACTAATCCCTAATCCCGGCCTGACCCTAAAGCGTCACCCTCCTGTTTCTGTAATTGTGCCGCGCTGTGGGACTGTGGGCAAGTGGCACATTCCCACCCAGATCCCGCCTTCGCCTCGCAGACGCTCACCCGGGTCCTTGCGGCTGCAATTCGGCGGCGGGGAGCCGCGCGCCGTGGGCCAACAGCACGTACCATCGCCGGGCGGCGTCGAGCATGATCAGCCCGCTCAGCAACAGCATCGCCCCCGCCAGGACACAGGTCAGCTTCACCGAGAAGATCTTGGCCGCCAGGTCGCGGGCAGCCTCGGCGGCCAGCGATGAATCGCCCAATTGGGCGCTCAGCGCCGTTAGCTCTTGCAGCCATTGCTGGATGCTCAGCACGCCGGCAGCGAACACGGTGGCCACGGCGAACGCCAAAGGGATCGCGGTCGCCAGCGCGTAGATTCGCTTCGGGGCGTGGACCAGCAGATACGTGGTGCCCACCGCCAACGCCACCACCGCCAGCAACTGATTGGCGATGCCGAACATCCGCCATAGCCGGTCGATATTGCCCGTGTAGAGCAGGTATCCCCACAAGAAACAGACCAAGATGCTCATGCTGATGTTCAACAGCCATTTCAACCAGCCCGGCTGCTTTTCCGCCAGCCGGCTGGGCAGGAGCTGGGCGACCGTTTCCTCGAAGACAAAGCGGGCCACCCGCGTGCCGGTCTCCAGGAGCGTGAGGATGAACAGGGCCTCGAACATCACGATGAAGCGATACCAATAGGCGATGAGTTGCTTCATGCCGGGCAGGGAAGAGAACACCTTGGCCATGCCCACTGCCAGCGTCACCGCCCCGGCCGTCCGCCCGCTGAGCTGCTCGCCGGTGGTGCAGATTTCCTGCTCGAACCAGTCGAACTCCTTGGGCGCGAACCATCGCTGGTATTGCTCGGCGGGCAGGGTGGCCTGCATGTTCTGCGTCATTTGGGCGTATCGGGCCTGATCGGTGTTGATCTTGAAATAGTCGCCCGGCTCCAAGGCGCAGGCCGCCACCAGGGCCGTGATCGACACAAAACCCTCCATCAGCATCCCGCCGTAGCCCACCGGGCGGATGTCGGACTCGCGGTCGACCATCTTCGGCGTAGTGCCGGAGGAGATCAGGGCGTGGAAGCCGGACAGGGCGCCGCACATAATCACAATGCACACAAAGGGCCAAACGCCGCCGCTGACGATCGGGCCGCCGCCGTGAATGAACGGCGTGGCGGCCGGCATCTTCAGCGCCGGCTGGACCACGAACAAACCCAGCCCGATCAAGGCGATGACCCCGATCTTCATGTACGAGGTCAGATAGCCCCGCGGACTCAGCAATACCCACACGGGCAAGATCGAGGCGATGGCCGCGTAACTGGGCAGGACCACCGAGAGCGTCTTCTCATCCCACTGCAGATACGATCCGAAGGCCGACTCGGCGAACGGCTTGCCCAGAAACACCCCCAGCAGCACGATGGTTACGCCGATCAGCGAGGCCTCGGCCACCCGCCCCGGCCGGATTTTGTACATCCAGAACCCGGTCAGCAACGCCGCCGGGAAGGTGGCCAGAATCGTAAACAATCCCCACGGGCTTTCGCCCAGTGCCTTGACCACCACCATGCCTACGCCTGAGAGCGTGGCGATCACGATGAACAACGTGGCCAAGGTGGTGGTGACGCCGGAGATCGGGCCGAGCAGGTTTCGGGCGATCTTCGGCAGCGAGAGCCCATCGTGCCGGACCGAGGCCAGCAGCACCACGAAATCGTGCACGCCGCCGGCCAGGCAGGCGCCGACGACGATCCAGCAGAAGCCGGGGAAATAGCCCCACTGGGCCGCCAACACCGGGCCGATCAGCGGCCCCGGTCCGGCAATGGCGGCGAAATGCACCCCAAAAAGCACCAACCGGCGGGTCGGATGGTAATCTACATCGTCGCGCAAGCGGTGGGCCGGGGTGACATTCTGGTCATTCAACATGGCCACTTTGGCCGCCAGAAAGGCCCCGTACAACCGATAGGCGACCAAAAACGCCGCCAGCGCCGTGACCACCAGCCAAAGTGAGTTCATGCCGGTATTCCACTACCCTTATGTGGGCTGCCGAATCCCATCATAAGCATGGTTGGGCATCCTTACAACCACCAACTAAGACTATCCGGTGGACGACCGGTGAGCTCACTCTATAATGGAGCGAATTGCCCGTGCAGGGGACTGTCCCGATTTTCGCGGCCCACACGGCTTGCTGCTCAGAATCGTATTCGACGCCGCGAAAATGGGACTGTCCCCCTAGCGCACCAGACAACTCCCGCGTCGAGGTCTTTCCGTGCCTGAGGAAATCGAAAAAGTCGTAATTGTCGGCAGCGGCCCCGCCTGCTGGGCGGCGGCCATTTATGCCGCCCGCGCCGAACTCCAGCCGCTGGTATTCGAGGGGGCGGTGAGCGAGGAGAACCGCCTGGCCGGCACCTTGCCGCTGGGCCAACTGGCCCTGACGACCGAGGTCGAGAATTACCCCGGTTTTCCCGCCGGCGATCTGAGTGGCTACCTGGCCGACGCGATCGCGGAAGACCGCCGGCGGCTGATGGCCCCACACAAAAAGGAAGGCGTCAGCGGGCCGGAGTTGATGGAGCTGATGCGCCAGCAGGCGGTCAACTTCGGCGCCCGCATCACTACCGATGACATCGTCGAGGTGGATTTTTCCAGCCGGCCGTTTCGCCTCACCGCCTTCGAGGGCCAAGTGTGCACGGCCCACGCGGTGATCGTGGCCACCGGCGCCCGGGCAAACTATTTGGGTCTGCCCTCGGAGGACCAATACAAGAACCGCGGCGTCAGCGCCTGCGCGGTGTGCGACGGGGCCCTGCCGCGGTTCCGCAATCGGCCGCTGGCGGTGGTCGGCGGCGGCGACTCGGCGGTGGAGGAGGCCGATTATCTCTCCAAGTTCGCCAGCACCGTCTACATGATCCACCGTCGCCACGAGCTTCGGGCCTCGAAGATCATGCAGCAGCGGGCGCTCAAGAATCCCAAGATCGAGGTCCTCTGGAACACCACCTTGGCGGAAGTGCTCGGCAACGACAAGGACGGCGTCACCGGCGTCCGCCTGCAAAGCACCGTCGGCGAGCCGGATCTGGTCAAAGACGTGTCCGGCGTCTTCCTGGCGATCGGCCACACCCCGAACACCGCCTTCTTGAAAGGCAAGCTGGAGTTGACCGAGAAGAAATACATCCGCTGGACGACGCCCGCCCGGACGTACACCAGCGTGGAGGGAGTCTTCGCCGCCGGCGACGTGGCCGACGCCTACTACCGCCAGGCGATCACCGCCGCCGGCTCCGGCTGCATGGCCGCCCTGGACGCGGAACGCTGGCTGGCAGCCAAGGGGCTGTAGAGATGAGGGATGAAGGATGAGGGATGGACCTCGGCGGTCCGACGTTTCAGGGTCTCTAATCCTTCATCCCTCATCTCTAATCCTTGCGCAGCATGAAACCGATCTACGAGAAACTGATCGGCGACCCCGACGAAGGCTTCATCGTGAAGGAAATTCACGGTGAGGCCTGTAATTGCCCGTGGCATTGCCACGCCGAAGTCGAACTGGTGCTGGTGTTGGAAAGCCAGGGCTATCGCATCGTCGGCGACAACATCCGCTCCTTGCAGTCCGGCGACCTGGTCCTGCTGGGGGCGAATCTCCCCCACGCCTACCAACACACCGACCGGCTCGCAGCGCGGCCCGCAGCGGCCCATTGCGTGTTGCTCCAATTCGAGGAGCGGTACTGGTCGGCCTTATGGAAGCTGCCGATATTCGTCCCGCTGCGCCGGCTGTTGGGCCGGGCTGCCAACGGGTTGCTGGTCCGGGAGCCCACCCGCCGCCAGGTGGCGGGCATACTTGGCGAAATGCTTGACGTCAGCGGCGTGCGCCGCCTTGCGACCTTTCTGCTCTTGCTCGACACGTTGGCGCAATCGCGGAGCTGCCGGACGATCGCCAGCGCCGGCTTCACCGCCCTGGTGAGCTCGTACGAGCAGGAGCGGGTCGGGCGGATCTGCCAGTTCATCTTCGACAACTACCACCGCCCGCTGCGGCTGGCCGAGGTGGCCAAGTTGTCGCACATGAGCGAAGGGGCC
This sequence comes from Planctomycetota bacterium, assembly GCA_021784975.1. Classification (GTDB taxonomy): domain Bacteria; phylum Planctomycetota; class Planctomycetia; order Pirellulales; family Thermoguttaceae; genus JAJYGU01. The sequence goes on along the minus strand of JAJYGU010000202.1, from coordinate 8,636 downwards.
TTCAGCCGCTTTTTTCGCTCCCACATGGGCAAGACCTTTCCGGCCTTCGTCAACGACTTGCGGGTCGGCCGGGCCTGCCGCCTGCTGGCGGACACCGAGAGGGACGTGACCGAGATCGCTCTGGCCTGCGGCTATCGCAACCTCTCCAACTTCAATCGCCAATTCCTGCGGCTGAAGCGGAGCTCGCCAACCAAGTTCCGCCGCGAGATGGCCCGCCGCCGATGAGACTGCACGGTGTGCGGTGGAGGACGGGCGGATTCCACCCGCCTCTGCACTTACCTTCCTGCCATCATCTTGTCGAGTTGCTTCGCGCTGACAAATAACCGATAGGGGCGACCGGGCAACTCGCGGAAGTCCCAGCGCACGTAAAACGCCTTGCCGGCGTCATTCAGGCAATCGAGGATCACCGCCACGAAGGCGAACGTCTTGCCAGCCTCCCAGCAGTCCCGCAACGCTTGCGCGATCAGCAATCTGCCGAGTCCCCGACCCTGTTGAACTACATCCACTCCCAACCATGCCAATATCGCCACGGGCAACTGGCGGCGTGGCAACTCTCGTCCCACCTCGCTGGGCAGATCGCCGAAATCGACCTGCCCGGTGGCCAGCGTGTAGTAGCCGGCGATGCCTGCGTCGGCATCCACCAAGACCTTGGTGACCGAGAGGTGTTTTTCCTGATGCTGCAGCGCCTTGGTCGCCAGCCAATTCTCGACGGCTTCCTCGCCGCATTGGAAGCGGCGGCGCGGATGATGGCGGCCAAGCCCTTCCAACCTCAAACCGGACGGAAAGACAACGCCGCTCACGATTGACCACGCATCAACGAACCGAGACGACGCTGCGCGGGAGTCAGCTTTGGGGTCTCCTGCAAGGCGTTCCAAAACGCCAACTGCTCGGCGGGTGTCATGACCGTGACTTGTTGGCTGGCTCCGCGCACCTCGCGCCCAGCTTGGGCGACAGTCACTGTCCGCACGTAATCACTAAGGCTCAGGTTGCGAAGACCAGCCGCTTCCACCAAGCATCGCTTGCTGTCCTCGTCGAGCCGGACCATCAAGGGGCTCGCCAGCTTCGCCGCTCGAGTCTTACGGGCTGATCGCGCTCGCATGCTCCACGTCTCCTTGCTTGCAATCAATTGTATTGCAGATCGCAATATCGTCAAGTAGAGCTTGCGGCCCAGACTTGAGCGACAACCGCGTGCTCGGAATCCGAGGGGACTGTAAGCAATTCTGTGAAAAGGGCTTCCAGCCCATGAGCAGACACGGCCAAGATGGCCGTGCCACATAGGACTGAGACGGAAATCGTTACAGTCCCGAATCCGTTATCAGAACCGGCTCCGGGCGGACCCGACACGTCAGAAAAGTATCATTGGCGGTCGGGAAAGGTGTTGCAGGCCGCCGGCAGGTGGCTTCTAATGATCTGATTCTTTGGTGGACGGAGGTGCTTCATGTCGAGTCGGGTGATCGAGACGGCAAGGCTGGCGGTGGACGGCGGACCGAAGGCGGTGACCAACAAGCTCGCCGGCTGGCCGCAGTTCAATGAAAATGCCATCCGGGCCGTCGAGGCCGTCTTGCGCTCCGGAAAAGTGAACTACTGGACCGGCCCGAAAGGCATGGAGTTCGAAAAACTGTATGCCCAATGGCAAGGGAGCAAGTACGCGGTGAGCACGGCCACCGGCACGGCCGCCCTGCACGTCTGCCTGGCGGCCCTGGGGATCGGCCCCGGAGATGAAGTGATCGTGCCCAGCTACACCTTTATCGCCACCAGTTTTTCGGTCCTCCAGGCGGGGGCGATTCCCCGCTTCGCCGATGTGAATCTCGACGACCACTGCCTGAGTGTGGCCTCGGCCGAGAAACTAGTCACCTCTCGCACCAAGGCCGTCATCCCGGTACACCTCTACGGCAACGTCTGCGACATGGGCGCCATCCAGGCCTTCGCCAAGCGACATAATCTCTATGTCATTGAGGACAATGCCGAGGCATTCGGCGGCGTCTACCACGGCCGGAAGACCGGCACTTTGGGCCACATGGCAGCGGCCAGCTTCTGCCAGAACAAGACCTTCACCACCGGCGGCGAAGGAGGCATGGTCACCACTGACGACGAAGACCTGGCCTGGGAAGCCCGCAGCTTCCGCGACCACGGCTACGATGTCAAAGAACGCTTGAACCTGCTGGCTTTGGAGCAGAAGCTGCCCTACATCCACAACCGGCTCGGCTGGAACTACCGCATGACCGAGGTGCAGTCGGCTATCGGGCTGGCGGAATTGGAACGCATGGACACTTGGAACCTGCCGCGGCGGCGGCGGAACGCCCGCATCCTCATGGACGAGCTTGGCCCCTTGCCGCAGGTGAAATACCTGCCGGTCGACACGCCCGAACGGCAAAACGGCTGGTACGTGTGCGCCTTTTCGCTTGACATCCAGCGGATGGGCTGCGACATTCAACAGTTTGTGCAAGCGGCTGCCGCCGAAGGCTGCCCGTGCTGGAAAGTCTTTTGGCCGCAGTGCCACACCGAGCGGGCCTTCATCGAGCGGCACGGCTTCGGCAATTCCGGATTCCCCTTCCTGTCGAAGGAGTACACCGATGCCGCCAGCGCCGACTATAGCGCCGTGGAGGTGCCCAACGCGCGATGGCACGAGTCGCACACCTTTACGTGCTTCGCCTTCCCCACCTTCATCGAGGAGGACATGCGGCAGATTGCCGCCGGTTTGGTCAAAGTGATTAAGGCCTACAGTTAGGGGACTGTCCCTTCTACCCAGTAAGGAGCAAACCATCATGTCGCCGCAGAGTGAGTCGCAGAACAAAAAATCCTGGTCGCGCCGGCAATTCTTGCAACGCTCGGCAGTGTCGGGGGCGGCCGCCTTCGGAGCCCTGTCGTTGGCCCGCGGGGCCCACGCCGGCGGCAGCGGCATCATCAAGGTCGGTCTGATCGGCTGCGGCGGACGCGGCAGCGGGGCGGCCGCCAACGCCATGAACGCCGGGAAGGACGTGCACCTGGTGGCCGTGGGCGATTTGCTGGAGGAGCGGCTGAAGGATAGCTGCCCGCGGCTGAAGAAGATGTATCCGGAGCAGGCCACGGTCGACAAGGCCCATTGCTTCGCGGGCTTCGACGCCTACCAAAAAGTGCTGGCCAGCGACATCGACGTAGCGGTGATCGCCGTCACCTCGCACTTCCATCCCATGCTGCTGAAGGCTGCGGTCGACGCCGGCAAACACGTCTTCTGCGAGAAGCCGTGCGCTATCGACATGCCCGGCATCCGGATGGCCCGGACTGCTTCCGAGGACGCCAAGAAAAAGAACTTGAGCGTGGTCTCCGGGCTTTGCTGGCGCTACGACCTGGGGGTGCGCGAAATGATCAAGCGGGTGCTGGACGGCCAGATCGGCGAGATCATCGCCATGCAGGAAAACTACCTCCGCGGCCCGTATGTGCTCCGCGAGCGCAAGCCGAAGTGGAGCGAGATGGAGTACCAGATCCAGAACTGGTACCACTTCAACTGGCTTTCGGGCGACGACCCCGCCCAGTCGCTCATCCATAATTTCACCGTCACCTCCTGGGCAATGGGCGACGTGCCGCCGACGAAGGCCTGGGGGATGGGCGGACGCCAGGTGTGCGTCGAGCCGCAGTACGGCGACGTGTTCGACCACCAGGCGATCGTCCGCGAACATGCCAACGGTGTCCGCATCTTCGGCTTCTGCCGCGACATCCCCGGCTGCTACGGCAACAACTCGAACGTGATCTTCGGCACCAAGGGCCGGGCCTTCTCACCCAGCCGCTGCTCCATCGAAGGCGCGAAGCCGTGGCGCTACAAGGGGCCGAAGCCGAGCATGTACGACGTCGAGCACAAAGAGCTCTTCGAGGCGGTCCGGGCCGGCAAGCCGGTCAACAACGGCGACTATATGTGCCTGTGCGCCGAGCTGGGCATCCTCAGCCAGATGGCCGCCTACACCGGCCAAGAAGTCACCTGGGAGCAGCTCCAAAAGGCCAAGTTCAGCTACTCCCTGCCGCGCTACGGCTGGGACGTTACGCCCCCGGTGAAACCCGGCCCCAACGGCCAATACCCCGCCGCCCTGCCCGGCATCACGAAACTGACGTAGCCGCGAGTCCCCTCTCCCTCCGGGAGAGGGTTAGGGTGAGGGCGGGTGAAGGTGGAGATAAGTCCGCAATCGCGAGGGTTAAGGTTCGTTACCTTCGGTGCCATGCCTACGTCGCACGCCGCGACGAGCAGGCCACCTGTGCTCTGCACTTTCCGCAATTCATCACGAGATCGCGAAAGTGCGAAAACGCGAAGACGCGGGAGATGGCCCCATCGCTTTCTTTCGCGGTGTCGCCGTTTCGTGCTTGTCGGATGAGATAGACCATAAACCGGACGAGCAAACCATGGTCTGGGCGGCGTTGTGAAAAGCGTCAGATCAGGCACAGCGTTATCCTGTGCGATGTGAAGCGACTCCTGTTACGACCGCGAACCCGCCCTGTGACCTCGAGAGCAGGCCCTTATGGTGTAGGAGCGTTTGGAATGGGCGACTCCTCAGATATGTGGACAATCTCGGATCCTGTCTTGGGTAATCTGACCTGGAATCCAGAGCGATCGTCGTGGCGCGGTACGCTCACGTATTCCGGCGACCTTCGCACGGGTATCGAGGTATTCCCGGACGCGGGTGCGCTTGATAAAGCACTGGAGTTCGTTCGGGGGCCAGATAAGGTCAGACCGGGATTGGGGATTAGCAACCTGTCGCTCAAGCCTTTGAAGCGTTCGCCGCGTACGCCATGCGCCGATTCTAGCCGCTGCGTCGCACTGCCGCAATACTAATCCCTAATCCCGGTCTGACCCAAAATCTTCCCCCGTTCGGCCGATGGGCAGGGTATCAGGCGTCGAGCAGGTTCCGGTCATGGCGCCCATTGTAGCAGGAATCTCGCAGGTCGCGGGCTACTCGGTGTGGAAGCCGATGCGTTTGCGCGGCGGACTGGGCGGATTGAAAAGCTGATCCAGCAGCGCGAACCCCTGCTGGAACTGCTGGGCGACGGCGTGGTCGCGCTGGCGCATTTGTTCTTCCAGCTTCGTCAGACGGTCGGCCAGTTCCTTATGGGCGCTGAGTAGTTGCCGGAGCCGGACGAAGGCCCGCATGATCTGGATGTTCACCTCCACGGCCCGAGGGCTTCGCAGGATGCTGGACAGCATGGCAACGCCTTGCTCGGTGAAGGCGTAAGGTTTTCTGCGGAGGCCCATTTTGGCGGCCGGATTGGAGGTCACAATCTGTGACCTCCAATTCTCAAACTCCACCTCGGAAAGCTGGAACATGAAGTCTTCGGGAAAACGTTCCTGGTTGCGTTTGACGGCCTGATTCAGGGCTTTCGTCTCAACGCCATAGAGCAGCGCCAGTTGCGAGTCCAGCAACACCTTATGGCCGCGAATGACCAGGATAGTACGGGCAATCTGTTCTGGCACCAGTGCCGGGACGGATGCAGTTCCTTTGGTGGGCTTGCGATTGACCATCGCAGATGTTCTCCGAGTTGGCCGAGGCGAGTGGTCAGCGTCCATGACCACCACCCAGCCCGTAAGTGTAGTCGTTGGCGGGCGTTACGTTAAGCCCGGCCGGGCACATTTGACTTCTACTGTAGAAGCGGTAAGGGGTCAGAACGGTTTTTTCCCTTGCTCTGCTCACATGCGACCGAAGGAACGATTCTGACCCGTTGTCCCGACCGGTTTTCCATCCCTGTCGCCCACCCGACCGATCGTTACGACGCAATCCTTTCCGACTGCGCGCGCTGAACGGCTTCTCCGGTGTCCTCCACAAGGACTCTTCACGGGCTCCGCCGCGTGCCTTGGGGCGCCGCGTGTTCCAGCACGGCGATCTCGTTCCAGTCGTTCAGCTTCACGCGCACCCGGTACCCGCCGGGGACGGCTTCGACGGCAAACTGCTGGGCCACTTCCCGCCCGGTCCGATCGAAGAGATGGCACCGCGGCGGCGGCGGTCCCGGCCAGGCGTACGTGCCGGACACACACGTCAGCAATCGCTCCTTGCCCAGCAGCCAGCCGCTGTGCAGTTCCACCGGCGTGAAGGGGAACATGTGATTGCCCGGTCCAAAATCGCCGGCGCCGGGGCCTTTCGCCGGGATATGGCTGCCGTAGTAATAGTAGAGGCAGCCGTTGCGCAGTCCGGTGATGATGGCCTTGGTCAGGATGCGTGCGTAGTGCTCCTGGCCCTGCTGGCCCAATCGCTCCGGCCGGATTCCCAGGATGATCGGACTGGAGAGATGTCCCTTGGCCTCGCTGGCGAAGCACGGCGGCTTACCTTCCATGCCTACGATGGATTCCACCCGATCGTTCTCCATCTCGGCGAAGCGGAAGACGGGTAGACGCTGCGTCTCGCGGACGCAGGCGAAGGAGTTGCACACTGCCAGGCCTCCCTTGTCGAGGATGTGCTTGAGAACGTCGGCGCGGGCCTCCGCCCCGACCAGGGCGCAGTCGGTGTATTTTCGCACGATCTGCCCCGTCTTCGCGTCGAGGTCCACGGTGTGGCCGTCCCAGCGTTCCAGGGTCCGGCGGTCCATGCGCTCCAGAGGTCCCCAGGCCAGGCTGAACTGGTCGATGTAGATCCCGCGGTAGCCCACCTGGTCCATCAGGAAGTCGATCTGATCGAAATAGCGGCGGTAACGGTAATTTCCCCGCCGTGGATACAGCATCAGATTGAGGTAGCGGGAAGGGTCCAACACATAGTACGTGTCGACCACCATCCGCCCGTCGTCGGTTCGGATCACGGAATCGGCATAAGGAGACGATTCCAGCATGGCCGTCTGCTCCCGCGTCAGGGCCAGCCCGTAGGTCCCGCGCGGGCCGCCCTTGGGCGACGTGGGAAGGATATCGCCGCCGGGCAGGCTGCGTTTATCGATGGACACCAGATTGTTCTCCAGCTTGGGCATCAACACCATGCCCGGGTGCGCCTGGCGACACCGCTGGACCATCGCCCGGAAAGTCTTGAGGTATCTCTCGCGACTGATGCCGGCACCGCTGTTGTATTCAAACCACGGGCCTACGGGGGAGAGTTTGACGTGGTTCCTTCCGTCGCCTTTCGTCGCGTCGAACTGGAAGGGGCCCTGAATGGTGAAGTTCACCCCCCAGTCGCGCCGCACCTCATTAATGAAGGCCCAATAGTCGCAATGGCTGCGCGGATAGAGGGTCCACTCCAGCGTGTACTCGGCCTTGGCATTCAGCCCGAAGTGGTGGGTCGCGAACGAGAACGCGTTGGCCCTGCGGGCGATCGTCAACTGCAGCCGGTAGACGTTGTCCTCGGCCAACATGCCCAGCGAGCTGTGACCCTGCGCGACCAGGAGGGTGGGATTCTCGGCATGCCCCACCCCGAGTTGGTCCACGCCTTCCACCCCGCTGAGATAGTAGCTGTTGGGCCTGGGAAAACCGGGGATCGATAACTGGTTGTCCACCACGACGCCGATCGGCGCGTCGGTCTTGTTCCGCAGCCGATCCTCGATGCAACAGCGTGCCCCGCGGAGTTGGAGCGTGCGCGTGAGGCGGTAGCGCGTGCCCTCGGCCGTAATCGCGATCGTCCGCTCGTCCGTCTTGCGGATCCGAGGAGCCCAGCCCGTTTCGCCTCGGGCATCATCGGGGGTCAGCCGATTGAAGCCGATCGTCTTCCCGGGATAGGAAAACGACGAGGCGAGGAAGTAGCTGTCCTTTCCCAGGTCTACGCGGATCCCGCCCGTCGCCGTCACGACCAGGGTGTAGTCACCGGCGGAAAGATGTGCCTGTTCCTTGTCGCCGGTGTACTGGACGGAGTTGGCCCGCTGATGCTTCAGCACCAGCGGCTCCGCCAGGTAGCCGATCTCGAGGTCCTCGATCGCCATGTCTCGAACGCGGCTTTCCGGTGCCGACGGCTTCTTACAGAAGTGGTTGATCCAGACGATCGCGTTGGGCTTGGCTGACTCGATGCGCTCGTCGGCGCCGATCTCCACATAGTTGGCCACATCGGAAATGTCCAGCACGTACAGGTATGGCTCGTCCCGCGGGGAAAGCACCCGCTTGTCCAGACGCTCGGCCGGGCCGAAGAAGGTCAAGAGCCGGCTGCCCTGGGCCATCTGCCGCCACCAGGGTATGTCGCCGGGCGTCGTTTGGCAGGCTTCTCCCCGGTTGAGCAGCCGATTGGCTCCGTCGGCAGTCGTGTGCCCGAGACTCTGACCGTTGACGACGATCTCCAGATAGGGGTTCCAGCCGCCGGGCACGTCGTGGCGCAAGCGGGCGTGGAACATCAGGCAGAGCCGCTTTCCGGCTTGGCGTTGAACGGCCGGCCAGCGGATCTCGGCCTTTCCCGGCGAGGGACCCACCGGAATCAGCACCGGCTCCTTCGCCGTGTAGACGGCCTCGATCGGCCAGGCGGCGGTCTCCGCCCCGGCGGTCCAGGCGCCAAGCCACAGAATTGCCGACAACGACGCCAGAGCAGCCAATGGGATTCTCATGCGAGGTCTCCTTCGCAGAAGCGGGACCGGACCAATCCGGTCTCTTGGGGCGGGCAGGAAAGGCGGGTTAATCTAACCATCCATTGTGGCCAGCATCAGGGCCCTCAGCAAGTCCGCCCGGTAGCTGCGGCCCGTTTCCGCTCCCGCACGGCGCCGTGAGCAGGCCACCGGCGGTCTGT
>JAJYGU010000002.1 GCA_021784975.1 Planctomycetota bacterium | reverse complement strand
CCGATCTGGCTCTTGATAATCGGCCACATATCGTGGGACGCCGCCCAACCAAAATGACTCGTGTAGAACTCGGAACCCGTAGCCGAGGCGATTAGTACCCAGATGGCACGCATCTTGGCCATCCAGACGACCCCCCCAAGCCCAGATGCCGTTGTTTGCAGGACTCGCTGTGAAGTCTGCTGATGCTGTTGGCAAACCGCTAATTTAGATCTTCCGTGTCGAAGGTTGTATCTGGCAGCACTTTGACCTTCACGTCATCCTCAAAGTAATACAGCCAGCAATTTGTCTCCGATCCCCACGACCACCCCAACATGAGATTACCAGTCACAACGGGCGGGCCTTTGTGATTCTTCCCTTCCTTCACGCTGCCGGTGCCGCTTGTCTCAATCCCACTTCGTGAGCGAAAACGCCATCGGTAGGTCGATTCCGCGTCTGCGTCTCCATGCGACGTAAACTTGATGAGTGTCGTGCCGTTCCTTGTTGTCAGGCGAATCATTTTGCCGGCATCTAAAGAGATTGTCCGTGGGGCGATATACTGTACTGGCGGAAAGATACGCATCGGCCCACGAGCACGAAGCCGATAACAGACGTATTCGGATAAGGGCATGACTACCACACCGAGGATGAATCCGGCTAGGGCGACCAGAAACGTCTTTCTCATTGGCTACCTGTGCCGAACGTCCCGGTCGTGGGCTACGAGCCTGCCCGTGCTGATATCAAACGCCAACCTGCGATTTTCCACGGTTTCCACCACGTAGCGTCCCCTCTTGTCCAAACCAAGGTAGTCGCCCCAGAAATAGTGCGAGACTGTTCGTTGCAGGTGGGACAAGTCTTTCAGCAATTCGCCGAGCCTCACCGTCTTGATAAGTTCACCTCGTCGGAAGAAGCGAATCATCGGCTCATTCTTCGTCACGCCTAACGGCAGGAGGTTGACGCCGTCATGCCCGGCGATCAGGTGTTCTCCGTCATCGGCAAGATTAGCGACACGAAACCAGCCGTGCATTGCCCAAGACCGTGCCCGTCTACCGTCTTTGTCTATCCGGTAGACTGTAGTGGTCATTGCTTTCGGTTTCATCACGGCACAAAACTGCTTGTTGGGCGACCATACTTCCTTCACTCGCGGCGGCACGAGCGGACTATCAGCAAGCGCTTGTCCTGGAACCAGCAACCCAACACGCGTTGTCAGTTGAAGCAGGAGGGTTTTCATCGGCATTGCTTGGCCCAGTCCTACTTGGCCTCGAGGCGTTTCGCAGCGGCCTCGTCCACACAAATCCGCCGGATGGCGGTGGCTCGGCCGGTGTCGGGATCCACCTCGACAATGGTTCCGCTCAGGCGGACGTCGTCGCTGGCCACCTCGTAGCGGGTGGGACGGAAGGTCCGGGTGGTCTCCATCACCCGCTCGATCTGGCGGCCCAGAATGCTCTCATAGGGGCCGGTCATGCCCACGTCGCACTGGAAGGCGGTGCCCTTGGGCAGAATGCGTTCGTCGGCGGTCGGCACGTGGGTGTGGGTGCCCAGCACGGCGCTGACCCGGCCGTCCAGGTGCCGGCCCATGAGCTGTTTGTCGCTGGTGGCCTCGGCGTGGAAGTCCACTAGGATGACGCGAATATTGGACGGCAAGCCGGCCAGCACGCGATCGGCAGCTTGAAAGGGGCAGTCAACCGGCGGCATAAACACCCGGCCCAGCAGCGTGAACACCGCCACGCTGACCTGGCGCCGCGTGTGCAGGATCATGCAATCCCGCCCCGGGGCGGCCGACGGATAATTCGCCGCTCGGACGATCCGCCGTTCGGTTTGGAGGATGGAAAAGACTTCCCGACGGCGAAAGGCATGATCGCCCAAGGTTATGCCGTCGATGCCACTGGCGATCAGTTCGTGATAGATCTCGGGCGTCAGCCCCGAGCCGCCAGCGGCGTTCTCGGCGTTGGCGACCACCAGGTCGAGATTTTCCTCGAGGCGGAGCGCTCGCACGACCTGGGTGCAGATCGTCCGGCCAGGCTTGCCCACGATGTCGCCGATCAACAGAAGTCGCACGGGAGGCTCCCTATCTTGCCATTTCCACGTGCCGGGTTTCGCGGAGCACGGTGACTTTGATCTCGCCCGGATAGGTCAGTTGTTGCTCGAAGGCGGTGACGATGTCGTGACAGATCTTGGCAGCGATCTCGTCGGTGGTTTCCTTGGCGTTGACGATGACCCGCAATTCGCGGCCGGCCTGGATGGCGTAGGCCTGCTCGACGCCGGGGAAGCGGTTGGCGATGGATTCCAATTCCTCCATCCGTTTGATGTAGCGCTCCAGAGTTTCGCGGCGGGCGCCGGGCCGCGAGGCGCTGCAGGCGTCGGCGGCCGACACCAATACGGTGTACGGATTCTCGATGTGGTGGTCGTCGTGATGCCCCTGGGCGGCGTGGATCACCTCCGGCTTCTCATTGTACCGCCGCAGCAGATCGCCGCCGATCTTCGGATGGCCGCCCTCGATCTCGTGGTCGGCCGCCTTGCCGATGTCGTGCAACAGACCGCAGCGGCGGGCCAGGTCGCCGTCGAGCCCGATCTCGTCGGCCAGCATCCCGGCCAGAAAGGCCACTTCGACGCTGTGCCGCAAGACATTCTGGCTGTAGCTGGTGCGGAAGTGGAGGCGTCCCAGCAGGTTGACCAGCCGCTCGTGCAGCCCGTGAACCTCGGTCTCCAGGCAGGCCTGTTCCCCCAGCTTTTGGATGTGCCGCTCGAGCTCGCGCTGGGTGGCGGCCACGATTTCCTCGATGCGGGTGGGATGGATGCGGCCGTCGGCGATGAGCTTGTCCAGCGCCAGGCGGGCCACCTCGCGGCGAATCATGTCGAAGGCGCTGACGATCACCACGCCGGGGGTGTCGTCGATGATCACATCCACGCCGGTAGCCTTCTCAAAGGCCCGGATGTTGCGGCCTTCGCGGCCGATGATCCGCCCCTTCATTTCGTCGTTAGGGATGCCGACCGTGCTGGTGGTGCTCTCGGCGGTATGGGCGGCGGCGTAGCGCTGAATCGAAGTCAGCAGCACCTCGCGGGTCTTCTGCTCGCAGAGGTCGTTGAGTCTCCTTTCGTGGGCCAGAATGGCGGCTCCGCTCTCCCGCTGCAACTGGACGTCGAGAATTTCCAGCAAGCGGTGGGTGG